>JARIAV010000175.1 GCA_029257685.1 Butyricicoccus sp. | reverse complement strand
CCCTCCGTGCTAAAATGAAAAGCGCAAGGGAGCTTTTAGAAAAGCTGAGAGGGGGGCTGTGCGCTCCCGACCTTACCTGATTTGGATAATGCCAACGTAGGGAAGCAGCCGCGGTCTGACGCGCTTTCTGTGCGGAAAACCGTATGGAACAGAACGGAATACCAAGAGGATACCTATGGGGTATCCTCTTTTTTCGTAACTTTTTGGAAGGAGTAGATCATGGAAGTTGTATGGAACATGAAATCGAGCCGCAGAAATCATTTCTGCGTATGCTATGAGGAGGTGCTGATATGAGCCATACGAGCAGCCGAACAAGGAAACTGGCACTTGCCGGACTTTTGACCGCTGTGGCAGTGGTAGGGGGGATGTTCTCCATTCCGTTGGGCGCGGCGAAATGCTCGCCCGTGCAGCACATGGTGAACGTGATCGCCGCGGTTCTGCTGGGCCCCGGATATGCGGTCGGCTCTGCATTTGTCGCCTCTCTCATCCGCAATCTGATCGGTACAGGCAGTCTGCTGGCTTTCCCCGGCTCTATGGTGGGGGCGGTGCTTGCCGGACTTTTGTACAGCAAGACACGGCATCTGGCAGGTGCATTTGTGGGGGAAGTGGTTGGCACAGGGATCTTGGGCGCGATGCTGTCCTATCCGGTCGCCGCTTTCCTGATGGGCAAACCGGCTGCTCTGTTTGCCTTTGTACCGGCATTCCTCATCAACACCATTGCGGGCGCAACGATCGCCGTGCTGGTTGTCTGCGCCCTTGCGCGCACCTCTGTTTTGGAGGAACTGCGCACAGGACTCAAGTAAAAGGAGATCATAAGATGAAGTTTCAAAAAGAGATGCTGACTTTGTATGCCATAACCGACCGCACATGGCTGAATGGACGTACTTTAGAAGAAGTCGTTGAACAGGCGATCCGCGGCGGTGTGACGATGGTACAGCTGCGCGAAAAAGGACAGAGCGAAGAAGAACTGCTGGAGTCTGCACGCGCGGTGCAGGCGGTCTGCCGGAAACACGGCGTCCCGTTTATCGTAAACGATTCTATCGAGCTTGCACGAAAGCTGGGCGCAGATGGGGTGCATCTGGGACAGAGTGATGTACCGGAAGGCGATGTGCGCAAGCTGACAGAGGGTCTGATCCTCGGTATGTCGGCAAATACCGTGGAATCGGCACAGCGTGCGGCGCAAAAGGGCGCGGATTATCTGGGGGTCGGTGCAGTGTTTGGCACCACGACCAAGCAGGACGCGCGGCATCTTTCGCCGGAAAAGCTGCGTGAGATCGCCGCATCCGTAACTGTCCCCGTGGTTGCGATCGGCGGCATCGATGCAGAGAATGTTTTGCAGCTGTCCGGCTGTGGCGTAGAGGGTGCAGCGGTGGTCTCTGCGATCTTTGCGCAGGCAGACCCTGAGCAGGCCGCGCGGGAAATGCGCGAAAAAGTAGAACGAGTCAAATAAACAGGAGGAACGACACCATGAAAACAAGCGAGCGTTTGCTGGAAAGCACCAAAGAACTGTGGCAGGCTTACTATGACCATCCCTTCGTGCTGGGGATACAGAACGGCGATCTGGACAAGGAAAAGTTCCGTTTTTATAATATTCAGGATTACTTATATCTGCTCGACTATGCAAAGGTATTTGCCATCGGGATGACCAAGACCAATGACCCTGAGGTCATGCATGTGTTTGCAAAATATATTGCACAGATCATGGATGGGGAAATGAACATCCATAAGGGATATATGCGCACGCTGGATATCTCCAAGGAGGAGCTGCGCCGTACCAAGCCTGCGCTGGCGTGCCGTTCCTATACGTCGTATATGATCGCCTGCGCACAGAATGGCGGTGCGATCCATGCGCTGACCGCGATCCTTGCCTGTGCCCTCAGCTATGAGCATATCGCGCTGGAAATGCTGCGCCGCAATCCCAAGGCGATGGACGATCCGTTTTACGGGGATTGGGTCAAGATGTATGCAACAGAGGACTATACCAAGGAGAATATCATGCTGTGCGATCTCATCGACCGTATGACCGCTTCCTATACCGAGGAGCAGCTGGACGAGATCGAGGATATTTTCTATGCCTGCGCACGGTATGAGAAGGGATTCTGGGATATGGCATGGAAGATGGAAGCGTGATATGCTGGAATTTCGAAATGTGACCTTTCAGTATGATGTGGAGGACTTCAACATCATCGATGAACTGTCTTTCCATGTGGAAGCAGGGGAGTTCGTCTCCATTATCGGGGCTTCCGGCTGCGGAAAGTCCACGATCTTTCGTCTGGTCAACCAGCTGCTGCCCATGAAATCGGGTGAGATCCTCGTCAATGGACACAGTATTCTGGGACAGAAAAGCTACTGCGGCTATATGCCCCAGCGGGATCTGCTGTTTCCGTGGCGCACGGTTGGAGAAAATCTGCGCCTGCCGCTGGAGATCCGCGGCGGATTTACCAAGGACAAGATGAACGAGCGGGTGCAGACCGCCCTGAGCCATGTTGGGCTGGCAGGCTGCGAACACAAAGCACCGAGTGAGCTTTCGGGCGGTATGCGCCAGCGTGCAGCGTTTGCGCGTACCGTGCTCACGGATTCTCAGCTGCTGCTGCTCGATGAACCGTTCTCTGCGCTGGATTTCCTCACGCGGATCTCCATGCAGGAGTGGCTTTTGGGGCAGTGGGAGACCGATCGCCCCACCATTTTGTTTATCACGCACGATGTGGAAGAAGCACTGTTTCTGTCTGGTCGGGTACTCGTAGTGGAGGAGACGCCCATCCGCCGGCTGACCTCGATCGAGGTGCCGGCTGGATATCCGCGTACCCGTGCCTGTCTGGCAGATCCCAAAATGATCGCGCTGCGAGAGCGGCTCATCGACATGCTGCGAAAGGAGGGACCGGTATGAAGCAACGCTGTAAAAATGGTCTGCCTGCGCTCATATTGCTGTTTGTCCTGCTCTTGGGCTGGCAGATGGGCGCGATGCAGATGAACGCCGCGTATATCCTGCCGTCTCCCATTCAGATCTTGCAGCGGCTGTGGGAGCTGCGCGTGCCGCTGTTTACGGCACATCTGCCTGCAACGATGTCGGTCACAGCGATCGGGCTTGCCATTTCGATCGTGTTCGGTTTGGCTCTGGCTGTGCTGATGGATGCAAAGCCGGGGGTACAGCGTGCCCTCTATCCCATCGTGATCGCATCGCAGACCATTCCCACGACCGCACTTGCGCCGCTGTTCGTGCTGTGGTTTGGATACAGCATCTGGAGCAAGGTACTGGTCACGGTGCTGATCACCTTTTTCCCCATCACGATCACGGTCTATGATGGCTTGCAGTCGGTCAAGGTGGAGATGGTGGAGCTTCTGACCACGTTCGGTGCAAACAAATGGGATGTGTTTTTAAAGCTCAAGCTGCCTGCGACCCTGCCTTACTTTTTCTCTGCGCTGAAAATGGCGATCCCCATGTCCATCATTGGGGCGGCGATCGGGGAATGGCTTGGCGCACAGAGCGGACTCGGCTATTTCAGCCGACGGATGCTGACCCAGCTGGACGGTGCAGGCGTATTTGCACCGATCGTGCTGCTGTCGGTCATCGCCATGCTGATCGTTGGCCTGATCGCAGTGGTCGAAAAAAAGGTCATCCGCTGGCGCGGAGACCTGTGATATAAAAGGAAAGAGGAAAAAACATGAAACTGAAACGACTTTTGGCACTCACCCTCACGGGAATGATGCTGACACTCACCGCATGTGGCAGTACGGACGGCAAGACAGCAGAAGATGGAAGTAAGGAACTGCGTGATGTTACTGTCGTGCTCGACTGGTATCCGAACGCGATCCATTCATTCATCTATAATGCGATCGAAAAGGGCTATTATGCAGAGGAAGGGCTGAATGTTACCGTACAGTTCCCTGCAAATGAGAACGATGCCCTGTCTCTGGTTGCCGCAGGGCAGGCAGAGATTGGCATTTACTATCCCCAGTATATCATCAAGGCGCGTGCCGATCAAAATATCCCGGTCAAGGGCATTGGCGCGATCGTACAGTCTCCGCTCAGTGTCGTGACCTCACTGGCAGACAAGAATATCAAGAGTCCTGCTGACATGGTGGGGAAGAATATCGGCTATGGCGGTTCGGAGCTTGGGGAAGCTCTCATTCGCACCATCATGAAGAATGTCGGCGCAGACAGCTCAAACATCAAGCTGACCAATGTGGGCTTCGATCTCATGAGCGCGATGACAACGGGCAATGTCGATGCGACCATCGGCTGCATGATCAATCATGAGATCCCACAGTTGATCGAAGAAGGATTTGACATCAATTATTTTCCCATGTATGATTATGGTGTACCACAGGACTACGAAATGGTTTTCCTTTCCAATGATAAAACCATTGCACAGGATGCCGATGTGCTCAAGGGATTTTTGCGTGCAAGCAAGAAGGGCTTTGCCGATATGAAAAATGATCCGGATGCTTCCCTCAAGCTGCTGCTCAGCAAGCAGAATGCAGACAATTTCCCACTTTCCGAGACCGTAGAAAAGCAGTCCATGGATGTGCTGCTGCCTGCAATGGAAACAGAGTCCGCGCCATTCCTGAGCCAGACGGAA
>JARIAV010000173.1 GCA_029257685.1 Butyricicoccus sp. | reverse complement strand
TTCCCATTGATCGTAAATTCCATGATTTCGATTTCGTTGGTACCTGATTCGAGCAAGATTCCGCTGTTGTATTCTGCCATTTATACCACTCTCCTTCTTCACGCACTTTGGGTGTGGACCCCTTTTTACTTCTCTATTATACCATACCGGATGCCGGATCAGATAATGATATCCTGCTTTCCATACGAACGGATACAAGCCTGTCCCGTTGCAACATCGAACAGCAGGGTACGCGCTACGCTCCCTCCGACCTCCTCGCGCACCAGACGAACGCCTGCCTTGCGCAGCATCATCTTGACGCTTTCAGAGTTTCGGTGTCCAATATTGCCCAGCGCACCGTCCCCCTGCATTTCAAACATTTTTGCACCGCCTGCGATCTTTGCCGTCACACGCGATAAATTGGCTCCCATTGCCTGCATTTTCTGCAAGGTCTGCTGGATCCCTGTGTCTGCATATTTGAATGGATGTGCTCTGCCGGCCTCCATATTGAGCGGAAGCATGATATGGATCAACGCACCCAGCTTGATTACCGGGTCATACAGACAGATCCCAATACAGGAACCCAACGCATATGTGATCAGCATCCCCTGCTGGCGCGCGATCTTCATGTCGGCAATACCAACTACGATTTTTCCTGTTTCATTCATTCCGGCACCCCGCTTACAATACGCCTAATTTATACAAGATGTAGTTCAGCGAATTGATATCCGGGAACAACAGCAGATCACTGTGCACCTCGACCCCGTCACAGCGGAACTGGCCGCCAACCGTCAGTACATGGTTGGACTGATTGCCAAATGCAGCCATCGGCACAGTCAGCATCGCTCCCAGCATATTCACTGTCTGGCTTGGTACAGACATCGTAAACTTGATCCCTGACAGATCCCCGATCGCACGCATATAGGAGGAGATCATAATGTTCCCCACCTCAGTCAGTGCGGAGGTCTCAAGTTCACCCAGCTCCTGAAAATCCTCAACTGAACGAGAAAGCATATTGCTCGTCACCAGATTGACAAAATCCATCTGCTGGATACAGAGCATGATGCCATTGATCTCTCCACCCAGCTTGACCAGAACGGCGGATACGATCGCCTCAAAGCCGCCGATACTTTCCACAGCCTCATTGAATTCCATCACGCGCACGCTCGGAAGTCCCATATCTACACGCTGCCCCAGCAGGCTGCTGAGTGCAGTTGCCGCATTGCCTGCACCAATGCTTCCGACCTCGCGCAGGGTATCGAGTGCCAAATCATTGATTTCCTCAAAACTGTTAATTCTCATACCTGACTCCTTCTCGCTTAGCCGCGCAGACCGTTGATGGTCGTTTCGACCTCATCCGAAGTACGAACCATGGTCAATGCATAGGAAAATGCGCGTTGTGCTTCGATCACCTTACTAAATTCCTTGGTGATATCAGTATTCGAGCCTTCCAGATATCCCTGCAGAACAGTTGTATTTTCGGCTGCAATCGGCTGCCCATTCTTCTCGATCGGCAAAAAGCGATTGTCTCCCAAGTGCTGCATCCCATTCTTCTGACGGAATGCAAATACACCAACTGGAAGCTTCATATCCTTATCGATCACACCATTTTCGTCGCGCTCTGCCATGATCGGCTGCCCGAGCTGGTCGAGTACATAGCGGCGTCCTGTGTGGTCTGTGACAAAATATTGTCCATTTCCCATTTGGGCAAGCTGAAAATTGCCTGCACGCGTGTAGGAAACCTCTCCTGTTTCCATATCACGCAGGGCGAAGAATCCGTCTCCCTCCAACGCATAATCCATAGGATTCAACGTCTCCTGGAGTGCCCCCTTAGAGAAATCGGTATCCGCCTTTTCCATGCGTGCGCCGGAACCGCGCGGAAGCGGACCATCCACACCATTGAAATTGCTGTACAGCAGTGAGGAAAATGTCGGATTTTTTGCTTTATATGCTACCGTGTTGACATTTGCAGCATTATTGCTGATTACATTCAGACGCTGCTGCTGCTGATGCGCGGAAATCGCAGCCGAATAGAATCCCATATTCATGCCCAGTCACTCCTTTTATACACGACCAATATCAGTCGTTGCCTTTGTCATCAATTGGTCGTAGATCTTGAGTACCTGCGCTGCACTCTGCAAAGCGCGCTGGCTGCTCATCATGCGTGTCATCTCACGCACCATATCCACGTTGGAATTCTCTAAGAGCTTCCACTGAACCGGACTGTCTACCGGCTGTGCCTGTGCCTCAGATGCATAGACACCTTCCCCCGCATGGAGCAATGTATCCTGATAGTCCTCGGTAAAATCAAACACACCCAGCCGCCCTGCCAGGGTCCCGTCTCCGCGGAAAATATTTCCTTCTCCATCGACCTGGATATCATCTGTTCCCAAGTAGATCGGTTGTCCATTGCGATCCAGCACATGTCCATGACTTGGCAGGGTGAGAAATCCCTCATTATCTACAATGAATGAGCCATTACGGGTAAAATAGTTTTGCTCTCCGTTCTGTACCTGAAAGAACCCCTGTCCATTGATCGCGAAATCAAGAGGTTGACCGGTCTCTTCCGGAGAAGCATGTGCATAGTCGGTATACACCGTACTTGGTGCGATCGCCATCGTCTGCCGCCCGATCTCCTCGGTCTGGGTCTTGTCCCGATTTCCCACACGGCTAAACATCATTTCGCGGAACGTGGTATCCACATAGGTATCTGCTTTATAACCGGGCGTGCTGATGTTGCCCATGTTATTGGAGATCACATCCAGATTGCGTGTTTGTGATAACATGCCTGATGTCAGATCATAAAAGCCTTTGAACACAGGAATGTCTCCTTTCTTCATTCTGCTTGCTGTAGGCTTAGGGGCTGTCTGAAAAGTCGAAATCCCGATCTTTTTCAGCAATCGTGCATCGGCCATGTAAAAATGCTCGAAACCCACAAAGGATCCCTGTAGGTTTCACCTTGCAGCCGCACACGCCGCGAAAATTTCGTTGATTTCTCTGTTTTCAGATACGTCCTAAGTATCTGCGATAAACCGTCCCATATGGGCACGGAGCTTACGGATCGCATTGGCATGGATCTGTGAAATACGCGGTTCACTGACCTCCAGTACCTGTGCGATCTCTTTCATGTTGAGTTCCTTCTCATAGTAAAGGGAAATGACCATGCGCTCATT
>JARIAV010000146.1 GCA_029257685.1 Butyricicoccus sp. | reverse complement strand
TGAGATGGACGTTGAGCTGATCACTCCTATCGCAATCGAAGAAGGTCTGCGTTTCGCTATCCGTGAGGGTGGCCGTACCGTAGGTTCCGGTGTCGTTGTAAAGGTTAACGAGTAATTCGTGATTTTTCAAAGTCCCTGCCGAAAGGCAGGGACTTTTTTCGTCCGGATACCATACACCTCCCCGCTTTTACGGCATAAGATGAAACAGGGAGGGGATCAAATGAGCTTCACCGGAGAATGTATCATTGGAACGCTGGCAGCGATCGGCTTTATTTGCATTTTGAAAATGGGATATGATATAATCTTTAATAGTATGGTGTGCCCGAAAGGAAAAGCGGTGCTGTATCTCTATGCCCCTCAGGAGGAAATAGAGCAGCTGCTTCACCTTGCGGTTTTGGCACGCCGGATCTATTTACCGGGCATGAAGATCTATTGGGTCGATATGGGGAGATCACAGCCGGAATGTTCGATCCCAGAGACAGAGCAGAAAGGAAATCAGGAACGTGCAGGAAGTACAAACGATTCAGGGGACGGTCACACAGATCGTATTTCAGAATATTGAAAATGGGTATGTTGTTCTGCGTATGCTTGCGCGAGATGGCGAGGAGGTCACCGTTACCGGTGCCATTCCGAATTTGGGCTTGGGGGAGGAGCTGATCTGCTGCGGACAGTGGATCACGCACCCTTCCTATGGAGAGCAGTTCAAAGCGGACAGCGTTGAACGCCGTCTGCCCGAATCTGCACGCGGTGTTGCAGAATACTTAGGGTCGGGGCTTATCCGCGGCATTGGCCCCAAGCTGGCGATCCGCATCGCGGAAGCCTTTGGCGCGGAAGCCTTCGATATCCTGCAAAATGAGCCCGAACGCCTGACCGAGATCCGTGGCATCACGGCACGCAAGGCGCGGGATATCGGAAAGCAATTCACCGAGATGAGCGAGATGCGGCTGCTCATGGATTTTCTGACGGAGAACAATCTGCCGGTATCGCTGACCCCACTCCTATATAAGCGGCTGGGAGTAGCGGCTGTCGATGCGCTCAATGAAAATCCCTATTTGCTGTGTGATGAATATTATGGTGTGGAATTTCAGCTTGCCGATCAGCTTGCGGAGAATCTGGATATCCCAAGGCTGGCGACCGAGCGGTGTGACGCCGCCATCCTGTATACCATGCGCTTCAATCTGGATAATGGACATACCTTTATCCCTGTGGAGAAGCTTGTAAAGGCAACCGTCAGCCTGCTGTCAGATGATGAGACACAGATCGAGCCGGAGCGGATCGAAGAAGGCATTGCACGGCTGGAGGGTACCGGACAGCTTGTGCGTGAGTTCATCTGCAAGCGCGATGCCGTCTATCTTTACGCGATGCATGAGGCGGAGGACTATCTGGCACAGAATCTGGGCGAGATGGCAAAACGAGAGTATCACTATGATTTCGATGTGGAGGAGCTGGTCTCTGCGCTGGAATCCGATTCCGAGATCGATTATGCTCCCTTGCAAAGACAGGCGATCGTCGCGGCAGGCAAATATGGCGTAACGATCCTGACCGGCGGACCGGGTACCGGCAAGACCACGACCGTGCGTGGTATGCTCGATCTCTATGAGGCTTTGGGCTTGAAGGTCTTATTGGCGGCTCCCACCGGACGCGCAGCAAAGCGTTTATCCGAGCTGTGCGGCATGGAAGCCAAGACCATCCATCGTCTGCTGGAGGCAGGCTATACCGCCGGGGCAAGCCGGCTGACCTTCCAGCGATGCGCTGCCAATCCCCTTGAATGTGATGTCGTGGTACTCGATGAGGTATCCATGGTGGATGTGGTGCTGATGCAGGCCCTGCTCGAAGCCCTGCCCTATGGAGCGCGGCTGGTGCTCGTAGGAGATGCAGACCAGCTGCCACCGGTCGGGCCGGGAAATTTCCTGCGTGATCTGATCGGATCGGGTTGTGTTCCGGTCATTGAGCTGACAGAGATCTTCCGACAGGCGCAGAAAAGTGATATCGTTATGAATGCCCATGCGATCAATCTGGGCGAGATGCCCAAGGCCTCCGGAAAAGACGGCGACTTCTTTATCATGCGCAAGGAAAATACGGCGGATATCATGTCCACCGTCGTTGGCTTGTGTCAGAAACGCTTGCCTCAGTACTACGGATTGTCCGCGAGCCAAATTCAGGTTCTGACACCGGCAAGGAGACAGGGCGCAGGCACCATTCCGCTCAACCGTATGCTGCAGGAAGCACTCAATCCCCCGATGGACGGCAAGCCGGAAAAGCGGTTTGGTGATGTCATCTTCCGCGAGGGCGACCGTGTGATGCAGATCCGAAACAATTATGATATCGTTTGGGAAAGCGTGGACGGTTCAGAAACCGGAACCGGTATGTTCAATGGAGATGTGGGCGAGATCGTACAGATCTCCAACGCACAGGAATGTCTTGTCGTGCGCTTTGATGATAAGCTCGCGACCTATATGTTCGATATGCTGGGGGAGCTGGAGCTTGCCTATGCAATGACGGTGCATAAGGCGCAGGGCAGTGAATTCGATGCCGTCATCGTTGCGGTTTCGCGTGAGATGTCGCGCCGTCTTCTGACACGCTCGATCCTGTACACCGCGATCACACGCGCCAAAAAACTGCTGGTGCTCGTGGGCAATGGAGATGCCATTTCCTATATGGTGCAGACCAATGCACGAAACAAGCGGTATTCTGCCCTGCGCACCCGTCTGCGCCGCAATGAGGAGACACAGGAGGAGGACGAGACATGAGCCGTCTGTTGTTGCGCCTGCTGTTTCCGCCGCGCTGTGTGCTGTGCCGCAGATCCGTGACAGAAGGGGAATTGGTTTGTGCAGTCTGTGCCGACGAGACAGAGACGCGGTATGCGCTGCGAAAAAAGATCACGGTCACAGGCTGCAAGGCGGCTGCGGCTCCGCTGCAATATAAGGGGAACGTGCGCCGTGCGCTGCTTCAATGCAAGCATGGGCAGCAAAACGGACTGGGGAAGTGGGGCAGTGCGCAGCTGATCGACTGTCTGACTCCACTGATGCCCGAATGGAAGCCCGACTGTGTGACATATATCCCAACCACGCTCTCGCACTGGTGGAAGCGCGGCTTTTATCTGCCCAAGATCTTTGCCGGAAAGGTGGCGGCATATTATACACTCCCCTGTATCCCAACCCTGCGCCGCAAGAGCTTTGCAAAGTCACAGCTTCAGATGCACTCGCCGGAGGCGCGGCAGGAGAATGCAAGGCGTACCTATTTTCCGCGTAAAGGGATCGACCTCACCGGAAAGCGTGTGCTCCTGATCGATGACGTTTTGACAAGCGGCTCTACCGCGCGGGCCGGTGCCGCAATCCTGCATGAGATGGGGGCGGCAGAGGTTTTTTTCGTCAGTCTGGCAAAAGCATAAAATACACGGAAAAGTGCCGAAAAATGCCAGAAATACCGCACAGGATTCTGAAATAATTCGTGAAAAACGCAAACCGCTCTTGCATTTGCCTGAAATATCGGTATAATATAATTATTGAAGTCTATCCATAGACGCAGACGCGGGGCGTATGCCTACAGAATTTGAAAAGGTTGGTTGGTCGCTTTATGTTCTTTTCGAGCGATATTGGTATTGATCTCGGCACGGCTTCCGTGCTCGTTTATGTAAAGGGAAAGGGTGTCGTGCTGAACGAACCCTCCGTGGTTGCAGTAGATAAGCAAACCGGAAAAATTTTATCCGTTGGAGAAAAGGCACAGAAGATGCTCGGACGTACACCGGGCAATATCGTTGCCATTCGCCCGATGCGTGAGGGCGTGATCTCCGACTATGAAATGACCGAGCGTATGATCAAGGAATTTATCCGCAAGGTCATCGGCTTTCGCCTCTTTAAGCCCAATGTCGTGATGTGCGTACCGTCCATCATTACGGAAGTCGAGGAACGCGCCGTGATCGACGCCGGTACACAGGCGGGTGCAAAGCGCGTCTTTTTGATCGAGGAGCCGCTTGCCGCTGCGATCGGCGCAGGCATCGATATCGCACAGCCGGACGGCAATATGATCGTGGATATCGGCGGTGGTACGACCGATATCGCAGTCATTTCTCTGGGCGGTATCGTGGAATCGACCTCCATTAAAATCGCAGGCGATAAGTTCGACGAAGCCATCGTGAAATATATCCGCCGTTCCCATAACGCGCTGATCGGTGAGCGTACCGCTGAGGATATCAAGATGGGGATCGGCTGTGTGTATCCGCGCCCTGAGGAGATCTCCATGGAGATCAAGGGCCGCTGTCTGATGACCGGTCTGCCGCGTACCTTTACCGTGACCTCTACCGAGATCATGGAGGCGTTCGAGGAGGTCACGACCTCGATCGTGGAAGCCGTGCATACCGTGCTGGAGCGTACTCCCCCTGAGCTGACCGGTGATATCTCGACCAACGGGATCGTGATGACCGGCGGCGGCGCGCTGATCTGGGGCTTTGATAAGCTGATCGCCGCCAAGACCGGTATCCCGACCCATGTGGCAGAGGAAGCCATTTCCTGTGTGGCGTATGGTACGGGCCGGTGTCTGTATCAGCTGGGAGCGATGCAGGATGGAACCATGAACCTGTCCCGTCGCCGTCAGATGATGGGCTGAAAATACCAATGACAAAGCCGTGTGTAATGTTTGTTACACACGGCTTTTTGCTTTTGTTTGCAGAAAGTGTCGGGTTTCCTTGGAAACTTCACCCGAAAGCAGCCACAGACCAATGAGATTTGGAAAGGACATGCAGGCGGCTGAAATATCGGTCACAAGCAGCAATGCCGTTAATGGGATGTAACCGGAAAGGGAAGCCGAGCATACAATGATGATGGGATAGAGATGCAGCATCCATGCTTTGGCGTGCATCCATTTGAGGCAGGAAAGCCCATAGAAGCTCCAGCCCAGTATGGTCGAGACTGCCAGAAAAACGACCGTGATCCCGATGAACCAAGGGGCAAGCCCACCCAGCACGGTGGAAAACGCATAGGTCGTCATGGCCAGCCCGTCCGCGCCGCTCTGCCATGCACCCGTTGTGAGCAGGACAAGGGCAGTCAGCAGACATACGACACAGGTATCGACAAAGACCTCGACTGCCCCCAGCATACCGGTCTCACAGGGCGAGCCGCTGTCTGAGCTGCCATGTGCGATCGGGGCAGAGCCCATACCGGCTTCGTTGGAGAAAATGCCCTTGGAAAATCCATCAGATACCGTGCGTGCTGTGATGACACCGATGAGACCACCGCCACAGGCAAGCGGTTCGAATGCACCGGATACGATGGCGGAGAGTGCAGACGGGATCTGATCCGCATGCAGGGCGACAACGATGCCGCCTGCAAGCAGGTAGCTTCCTGTCATAAGGGGGACAAGCACAGAGGATACCTGCGCGATGAGCGCACTGCCACCGTAGAGGATGGGAAGCAGCAGCATACAGACGAGGAGCGCGATGAGCGGGCGGGGGATGGGGATAAGCGGCGCGAGTGCTTCCGTGATGGCACTTCCCTGTGCTGCGGCACTCGTACCCATTGCAGAGAGGATACAGCAGAGGGCAAAGAGCCGTGCAAGCAGGGGAAGATGTGCACCGCGTGACAGATAGACCATAGGGCCGCCCAGAGGGTCGGGGCGATGGATGCGGTATTTCACGGCGAGGACAAGCTCGCTGTATTTGGTTGCCATGCCCAGAAAGGCAGCAACGAGCATCCAGAAGATCGCGCCAGGGCCGCCCAAGGTGAGTGCGGAGGCGACGCCTGCCAGATTGCCTACACCAAGCGTACCGCCGAGTGAAGTACAGAGCGCCTCGAAAGGGGAAATACCGTCGGTGTTGTGAGGATCCCTCCTGTTCCATAAGTGTTTGACGCACCAAAACTGGACGCCGTGAGTGCGAAGGGTCAGCAGGAGACCGGTTGCCGCGATGAAGAGGACGGTAAACGGCCCCCAAAGGGTGTAGCGTATTTTCAAAATCAGTTCCATGCTTTTTATATATGAGCCCATGCTGGTCAATATGTCTCGCATGTGGTATCATACAGGTAAGGCTATAGAGGAGGATATCGCATGACCGAGCAGGAAAAGTTTATGAAAGCCGCGTGGAAGCTGGCACAAAAGGCGGCAGAGGAGGGGGAAGTTCCCGTTGGATGCGTGATCGTATGCGATGGAAAGATCGTCGGACGGGGGCGCAACCGGAGAGAGACCAAGAAAACGGCACTGGGTCATGCAGAGCTGGAAGCGATCCAAAAGGCGTGTAAAAAGCTGGGAGGATGGCGGCTGCATCGGTGTGACCTGTATGTGACGCTGGAACCCTGTCCCATGTGCGCGGGTGCGATCATCAATGCACGGATCAAGACGGTTTATTATGGCGCACCGGACCAGAAGGCGGGATCCTGCGGTTCGCTCACGAATCTGTTTGAACTGCCGTACAACCATAAACCGGAGCTGGTCGCAGGGCTCATGGAGCAGGCGTGTGTGGACGAGCTGCAAAAGTTTTTCAAGGCACTGCGTGTGCGGAAGAAGGCAGAAAAGGAGCGCAGGAGACAGGGGGCGCAGCAGGCAGAGGAACCATGAGACATCACGGACAGACAGTCACAGGACTGTCTGTGAGGCTGTCGAAAAACTTCTACAGCCTTTCCAGGGGGATCCAATCCCCCTGGATACAGAGCCGGTTCCAGTAGAAACCGGCTCTGATACCCCCGGTTTCGCGCCCGATGGCGCGGATCGAGGACAAGATTCAAGGCGCATGTCCTTGAATCTTGAAAATTTCAAGTCGCTTTGCTCCAGATGAAACGGGGACAAAGACTTTTTTGACACGCTGGCAGACAGTCACAGGACTGTCTGTTTTGTATTTTTTGGTATGATGAAAGCGGAAATAGGGAGCGGAATTTTATTTCGTTATAGTTATTGCACAGAAGACGGGAGATTTTTCAGCACTGTTCATAAAATATTCACAAAAAAGTGTCATTTTCAGGGGTGCAAGCGATTGAATACTGTGCTATGATAAAATAAGAAAATGTTTTGGAGATATGAGGAGGGCTTTGGATGGCACAAGAAGCAATGTTGACGATCACCCCTGAAATCGAGGCACTTGCACAGGTTTGCTGTGAGAATACCAATATACCGTCTGAACTGTATCGGCAGTATGATGTCATGCGCGGCCTGCGTGATATCAATGGCGTGGGCGTGCTGGCAGGGCTTACCAATATTTCGTCGATCATTTCCAGCAAGGTCGTGGATGGGGTCAAGGTGCCCTGTGAGGGCGAACTGCGCTATCGCGGCTATGATATCAATGATTTGGTAAAGGGCTTCCTGAAGGATGGCAGGAAGGGGTACGAGGAGACCGCCTATCTGCTGCTGTTTGGAAAACTGCCCGACAAGGCGCAGCTCAAAACCTTTAAGAGCCTGCTTGCAAGAGGACGCACCCTGCCCACCAATTTTACACGCGATGTCATTATGAAAGCACCGTCCCACGATATCATGAACAAGCTCTCACGCAGTGTGCTGACGCTCGCTTCCTATGATAACAACGCGGACGACATCAGCCTGTCCAATGTTCTGCGGCAGTGCCTGATGCTGATCTCCGTATTCCCGATGCTTGCCGTTTATTCCTATCATGCGTATAATCATTACGAGCGGGGCGGCAGTCTGTATATCCATTATCCAGACGATACCCTTTCCACTGCGAGCAATTTCCTGCGGATGCTGCGTCCGGATATGCAGTATACACCGCTGGAGGCCAAGGTGCTCGATCTGGCGTTGGTGCTGCACATGGAGCATGGCGGCGGTAACAACTCCAGCTTTACCACCCATGTGGTCACTTCGTCCGGAACAGATACCTATTCTGCGATCGCGGCGGCACTGGGCAGCCTCAAAGGGCCCAAGCATGGCGGCGCGAATATCAAGGTCGTGCAGATGTTCGAGGATCTCAAGCGGAATCTCACCGATCCGACCGATGAAGAACAGGTCAAGCGCTATTTGAAACGGCTTTTGAACCGTGAGGTATTCGATAAAAAGGGATTGATCTATGGCATGGGACACGCGGTCTACTCGATTTCCGATCCACGCGCGCAGATCTTCAAATCGTTTGTGCATCAGCTGGCACATGAGAAGGGCAGGGACGATGATTTTGCGCTCTATACCATGCTCGAACAGCTCGCACCTGAGGTCATCGCAGAGGAGCGTAAGATCTATAAGGGCGTCAGCGCGAATGTGGACTTTTATTCCGGATTCGTGTACTCCATGCTCGATCTGCCGCATGAGCTGTATACGCCGATGTTTGCCATTGCGCGTATCGTAGGCTGGAGCGCACACCGGCTGGAAGAGCTCATCAATGTGGATAAGATCATCCGTCCTGCCTATCGGGCAGTTTCAGAGGAGCATATCTATACACCGCTCTGTGAGCGATGAGGCAAAAATACCGTTATGAATTTTCATAGCGGTATTTTTCGTTATTTCAGGATGTATGCGGACGTGCAACGAACAGTGATTGACAGATACGGGAAGGCAGGATATAATGAAAATGCACAATATATGTGCAGGTTTTGGAAGATGTAACAAAATACGACATAAGATCAGGGGGGATTTTATGAAAAAGAAATCATTTTTTTCAAGCCTAACCGTAAAAATACCAACGAAGATCATAGCAGCTATTTTTATCATGCTCTTGCTGTTCAATTCTACCGTTGTGTATATGTCACGAACGGCGGCATCGCACATGATCGACAAGGAAGTCAGTTACCTTGCTCAAATGAATGCCAATCAGGTATACGCGTATCTGGAAAATATGAATGCATTTTCGCGTTCTCTTTCCAAAGAAGTCCGGCATTATAGAAATCTCGATCCGGCACAGGCGCAGCCTGTCCTCATCGAAACCCTGCAAGGGGTGTTGGATGACGAAAAGATTTTTGGTGCATATTTTGCGTTTGAACCAAACCGCTATATGCCGGGGACACCTGAGGGCCTTTCTTATTACGCCTACCGTGATGGCGGCAATGTCAAGGTAGATATCCTGCACGATTATGCGGTGTATTCTACCGGAGATTATTATACCGGTGCGCGTGATTCAGGACAAACCTATTTGACAGAGCCATATCCTTATCAGCTGTCAACGGGGGAGACCGTGTATCTGATCACGCTCAGCACCCCTGTGACCGACCAGTCCGGACAGTTTTTGGGCGTTGCAAACTGTGATATCCTGGCAGAGAGCATCAACTCCATCCCGTTCGATACAGGAAACTATAAGACGGCGTACAGCACCATCTTTTCCTCGCAGGGAATGTATATTGCAGACTCTGTAGATGCAACGAAGCTGGGCACATACTTTGAGCCAAAGGATGAGAAGGATCAGCAGATCGCACAGGCTGTTCGTGAGGGCAAACCCTTGCTGATGCGCGGACGAAACAGACATTTCAATGATGAAAAAGCCATCGTTAC
>JARIAV010000120.1 GCA_029257685.1 Butyricicoccus sp. | reverse complement strand
TTTCCGCCATGCGGTCAGTCTCCGCGAGCCATGCCGCTTCATCGAGCATTTCTGTTGAGCCATACGCATTCTTGTACAGATCGCGCGCAAAAGTCAGCAGCAGTTCTCTGTCTGCCTGATTTTTGGGATCATAGGGACGATACCAGGCCTGTACACTCATCGGGGTCCCGTGACGATTGACCCAGCCGATCTTTGCAAAGGTGGAAAGCTCCTCCGGCAGATGGGAAGCATCATTCCAATAAATCGGATCGACCTTTCCCTCTGTGATCTCAAACTTTGCCACACAGGTATTGTCTCCCCATCCGATCTCTCCGATCTGCTCCGGTTCATATCCCAATACACGGCATAAAATGGAGCGGATCGCAGACCCGTGGCTGACGACCGCGATGGTTTTGCCGTCCCATTCCTGCGCCAGCTTCAAGATACCAGCCAGCACACGGTCTCCCGTTTCCATGACGCTTTCCCCATTCGGAATGTGACACTCCCAAGGGCGCGTCTGCCACTGTGCATACAGCTCCGGCGCACGATAGGGAAGCACTGCCCAAGACCAGTCCTCCCAATCGCCCATGTCGATCTCACGCAGCACCTTGCGCACACGCACCTTCATGCCTTTGCGGTCTGCGATCGCCTTCGCCGTATGCCGTGCACGATATAAGTCGGACGCATAGACTGCATCCAGCGGCACATCGGCGAAACGTTCCGCCAGACATTCGAGCTGTGCCGGTGCGCGCTCGGTCAGCAGACTGTCATACTGTCCATGACAGCGGCGGTATACATTGCCCTCCGCCTCTGCATGACGAATGAGATAAACCGTTGTCATAGCTGTACCGCTCCTGTCAGCTCAGTTACCTTTTCCACGCCATGCTGCTGCATATAGGTCTTGAGTTCGTCCAGTGCCTTGACCGGTGCCATCGGATCGGCAAACATTGCGGTTCCGATCGCGATCGCGTCCGCACCAGCCAGCATCATTTCGACGATATCGCGACCTGTGCGGATACCACCCATACCGATGATCGGCACATCGACGGCCTTCCGCACCTGATATACCATACGGACAGCGATCGGGAGCACAGCAGGGCCGGACATACCACCCATGACATTGGACAGGATCGGCTTGCAGCTGTCTACATCGATGCGCATACCCAGCAGCGTATTGATGAGGCTCAGTGCATCTGCACCGGAAGCCACTGCAACGCGTGCGATCTCTGCGATATCGGTCACGTTCGGGCTGAGTTTTACGATCAGCGGCTTTTTCGCATAGCGCTTTGCCGCGGACACGACTTCCTCGACCATTTTGGGCTGTGTGCCGAATGCCATACCGCCGCACTTTACATTCGGGCAGGAGATATTCATTTCAATGAGGTCTACATCGGCATCGGAGATCTTTTCGATCATGCCACAGTATTCCTCTACGGTATTGCCGGATACATTGGCAATGATCTTGGTATCATACTGGCGCAGATAGGGGATCTGCTCCTCGATAAAGCGATCGATACCGGGGTTTTGCAGACCAACGCAGTTCAGGATCCCCATGGGGGTCTCTGCGATACGCGGTGCCGGATTGCCCAGACGCTCGGTCGGGGTCAGTCCCTTGACACCGATGCCGCCCAGCATGGACAGATCGAAAAATTCTCCATACTCATGTCCAAATCCAAAGGTGCCAGAGGCGGTTGTGATGGGGTTTTTCAGCTCTACCCCACAAATATTTACGCGCAGATCCATTACCAAACAACCTCCTTGCTGTCAAATACCGGCCCGTCCTTGCATACATGGCCATATCTTACGCCTTCTTCGCCGTCGCGCAGCTTGAGCTCACATGCGCATACCAGACATGCACCGATGCCGCAGCCCATACGTTCTTCCATGGAAACCTGACACGGGATATTCTGCTCCTCTGCGATCTTTGCGATCGCACGCAGCATGGGCTTCGGGCCACAGGCACAGATCGAGGTGAACTCATGCGCGTGCATCTTGAGGATATCCGTTACAAAGCCCGGCACCCCATAGCTTCCATCATCCGTACAGATATGGGTCTCTGCAAGCGCACGGAACGCATCCTCCAGAATGACCATATTCTTGCTGCGGAATCCAAGGATCGCCTCAGGCTGTGCGCCGTTTTCCTTGGCTGCACGCAAGGTCATCAGCATGGGCGGAACGCCGATGCCGCCACCGATAAATACTGGACGTGCCCCCAGTTCTTCCATCTTGAAACCATGCCCCAATGTGCCCAGCACATCGAGGGTATCCCCCTCGCGGCGCTTGGCCAGCCATGCCGTGCCGTCGCCCTTGACCTGAAATACCACGACCATTTTGTCGCCCTGTACATCACAGATCGAGATCGGGCGGCGCAGCAGGTTCCCCTCTCCGCAAGTGATATGAACGAATTGACCGGGCTGTGCCTGTGCGCACAAAACCGGTGCTTCCATCGTCAGTGCAAAGAGACCGGTCCCGACCTCTATATTGCTGACAACGCGACAAATTTCCTGAGCTGCCATGCTGTATCCTCCTTGAAAAACACAAAATCCTTTGTTTTTTATTGTATCCGAAAATGCCCAAAAACGCAAGCCAAAGGGCAGCCCATCCGCAAAGATCCGTTCCACAAAACGCATGCTGTATCCTGAATTTTTTTGGTAACCGGATCTTTCGTCCCGCCGAAATCGACCTGATTTCGTTTTGGCAAAATCTTCCGAATTTTTTCACCGGTCTCTGTGTGCTTGCTGTCCCAATTTGGGGTATACGCTTATCTTTTGTTTTTCGCTTGACTTTTCCGAAAAGATTTCTTTATGCTCCGCATTTTTTTTGATATCTTACGTTTTCTCGCAACATAATAAGCCAGCAGACTCCACAACGCTTTTCTCATTGGTCCCTTGTCAATGAATTTACCAACTGGTATAATAAACCCATTACGATAGTATGTTTGTAGGAATATCAAGCTATCCCTTCAAAACCAAAACATGCATTGGAGGATTTTTATTATGATCGTAGAACTCAAAACAGACCTTTCCGCCTCGCAGATTCTGAGCGATTTGCAAGGGCTGGTACTTTTGGACTTTGGCGCGACCGCCTGCGGCCCTTGTAAGAGCCTTGCGCGGATCTTGGAGGAGCTCCACCAAAGCCACCCGGAACTCACCCTTGCAAAAGCCAATGTCGAGGAAGTGCCAGACCTTGCCATGCAATTCGGGGTCATGAGTGTTCCCACCGTCGTTTTCTGGAAAAACAGCACAGTCCTGCAAAGGGTGACCGGACTGAAAAGCAAAGATTTCCTCGAAAACCTGATCGTACAGCATCTGTAAGAGGGAGGACACCATGTTTTCAAATTTAAGTGCTTCCACCCATATCAGTTTTCTTTTCGTCTTTTTAGAGGGACTGTTTTCCTTTTTATCTCCCTGTATCCTGCCGCTTATCCCCATTTATATTTCATATCTGGCAGGCAACGCAAGGCACACCCAGCCGGACGGAACGATCGTGTATGAGCGCAGGAAAGTATTCTTTCACACCGTGTGCTTTACCCTCGGTATCTGCTGCACGTTCTTCCTGCTCGGGCTTTCCTTTACCGCCCTCGGTACATTTCTCAATGAGCACCAGCTGCTGCTCACACGCATCGGCGGGATCATCATTGTCCTGCTTGGCTGCTTCCAGCTTGGCATTTTCAATTTCCGCTTTTTGCAGCAGGAACGCAAATTCCATCTGGATCTGAGCGGCAAGGAAGTCAATCCTGCGCTTGCGTTTGTGATGGGCTTCACCTTCAGCTTTGCATGGACACCCTGTGTCGGCCCTGCGCTGTCCTCTGTCCTCATTCTGGCGTCCAGCTCTAAAAATGCCTTGCAGGGCAATCTGCTCGTAGCGGTCTACTCTTTGGGCTTCATCCTACCCTTCCTGCTGCTGGGTCTGTTCACCAGTCAGGTACTCAACTTCTTCAAGACCAAGCAGAAGATCCTGCGATACACGGTAAAAATCAGCGGTGTGCTTCTGATCCTCATTGGTCTGATGACCTTCACGGGCTTTATGAACAGCATCTCCGGCTATCTGAACCGGTACGCCGCAGGCAGCACCGCCTCCGTGTCCCAAAAGGCAGAGACCCCTGTCCCCTCCCAGACACCAGCGGATACAAACACTCCGCAAACAGACACACAGCCCGAAAAGCCGACAGAGGAAAAGAAATCACCTGCGGCAGACACGCTGCAAGACGCCTTTGACTTTACCCTGACCGATGCAGAGGGCAATGTGCACACCCTGTCCGAGTACAAGGGCAAGGTGGTCTTCCTCAATTTCTGGGCAACATGGTGCAACCCCTGTCTCATTGAGATGCCCCATATCGAGGAGCTTTATAAGGAATATGGACTCAATGAAGAAGAAGTCGTGTTCCTCGGGGTTGCCAATCCCTCTACGGAGGAATATCCCTTCAACAGCGATATCCCCAAAGCTGAGGTGATCCAGTTCATCAAGGACAAGGGCTACACCTTCCCCATCGTATTCGACGAGACAGGCGAAGTGTTCCGAAACTATCACATCCGTTCCTTCCCCACGACCTTTATGATCAA
>JARIAV010000110.1 GCA_029257685.1 Butyricicoccus sp. | reverse complement strand
TACAACCCACACTTTGCGATCACTACGATCCATTATGAAGATGACTCGGATCTGCAAAAGCTGTCCAATCAGCTGAAGGTACAGGTGCGTACCCCGCGTCACCTTTACATGCTCAGTCTGTATCAGGAATACTATACCAGCAACCATCAATATCGTTTCCAGCAGAAAAGAAATCTGATTTACAGCATCTATACAGGATATGATCTGTTTACTGGAGATCAGTGGACACAGACACCGATCGGTTTGGATCAGAAGCGTCCATTCCGTGGAAACTACTACGGAAATGAATATATCATCCATGGCGTGCGCATGAAGGCAACAGATGAAAAGAACAAGTTGTATCAGTACATGGGACTGTTTGGCTACAGCACGAGCGTATTGCAGGATATCGTTTACCGTATGGATCGCATGCCGCCGAATGGCTTCAATCAGCAGGGCAGCAGCTCAGATATCATTTACGCAGGCGGCTTGGTTGGATATAATGGTGGTACGGTAGAGAATTGTGCAGTTGCTGCGGCACGCTTCCAAGCAAACGTTTATAATTATAGTACCGTTTATCTGGGTGGCTTGGTCGGTCTGAACAAGGGACGTATCCATGCATCTTCCGCAGATGTGGAGCATTTGAAAGCGGACGCAAGTATGTCCCATGTTTACGCAGGCGGTTTTGTTGGTCGCAATGGTACTGGTGCAAGCATCGATCAGAGCTATGCAGTGGGCAGAGTTTCCGTTGCCCGTGCGCGATACGGCAATGTTTACGCCTGCGGCTTTGCAGGACGAAATGAGGCAGTCCTGAGCCGAAGCTATGCAGCAGTCGATCTTGCAGCCGAGGGTGGCGCGAAAACCGTTGGTTTCTGTCCAGACCCGACGACAAAATCGGTCTATCTCAATGCCGGAAACTTTACTTATCGTGAGAAGAATTTCCCAGCACAGTATGTAGATGCGTATGCAACACCAGTAACTTGGGAGCAGTTGACCGGAAACGATCCAATGCCAAGTGAAGCAGTCAAGGGGTTGGGGATGCATCTTGATTTGGGCAACCCAACGGGTTCGGCTGATCACGCAGATCGAAAGTATCCGTATCCCGGCATCGTAACGAGAGACAGCAAAGCCATTCATCATGGCGAGTGGCCGGACCGCATGAAGCTGGGCGCAATGGGAGTATATTACTGGGAAAAGATGAATGATTTTTACTATTTCAATGTTCTTTCTCAGAATGGCGATCAGGTCGTCCGCAGCAGTACGCTGCCCGTTGCTCATGGAGATGGCGGTGTCGTAAGCGAATATGGCTATGGCTATTTCCATGAGACCGGTACTGTGCGGCCCACAGTGCAGAATAAAGAAGTCTATTGGGATAAGCAGAATACACCATTCGAGCCGCAGAGTACGCATGAAAATGAAACCAATGCGGCAGTCAACCGTGCGCTTTCCGAATTGATGGGTCAGAAGTATGTATTTTACAGCTTCAATACCTGGCAGGAGAACGCGGAAAAGGGACTGCATCTGATCGCGACGCCGGAAAATCAGTCCAAAACAGAACCACCAGTCGGCACTTGGACATTGACACAGGGCGGCAATACGATGGAAGTCGTGCTCAA
The DNA here is from genome assembly GCA_029257685.1 of Butyricicoccus sp. GTDB lineage: Bacteria > Bacillota > Clostridia > Oscillospirales > Butyricicoccaceae > Butyricicoccus. Next base: position 3,591 of record JARIAV010000110.1, on the reverse strand, counting down.
TCCGATGTTTGCAGATGCGATGGCACTCAAAACAGAGGGCTTGCCCGGTACCAAGGAAAAGCCGTATCAGATCCGCTCGATCGAGCAGCTTCAGTTCATCAACTGGTATGCGCTGGGTGAGAAAAAGACGGTCAACCACATTGCAGAATCCGAGGGTCAGGGCTATCTGTTCCTCAGCAACAGCCATACAGGAGCAAACGGCAGACAGTATGTGTGGGAGCAGACGCATGATTTGAATGGTGAGCATATCAAGAACTATACCCCGATCGCGGGCATCCGTGATCTGGAAGCAGACGGCACCTTGACCTCGTGGTTCAGCGGCAGCTATAACGGCAACGATTATGCAATACAGGAGGTTTCGATCTCTACCGATGGGATCAATACCACGGCACTGTTTGGTGTAACGGTAAATGCCGAGCTGCAAAACATCGTAATGTATTCGCCCAGCGGAAAGGCGACCCTCACCGCGACCAATTCCAGCAAGGCTTGGTATGCGATGGGCGGTCTGGTCGGATTGGCAGCGAATACTGCAGGAAGTGATCGCTCGATCAAGAACTGTACGGTAGCAGGCTATACGATCATCGATCGGAATAAAGAGTGTGCATGGGGCGGCGGCGGTGTCGGCGGCTTGGTCGGCATCTGCAACATGGCGCTGCAAAACTGCTCGGCAGTCAATGATATCCAGCTTGCATTCACACATTCACATCCAGACCGAAATGTCCGCGTGGGCGGGATCGCCGGTTCTACGCAGAAGTCTATCAGCAACTGCTATTCCGGCGGCACCATCGAGTTAGGCAAGGGATTCAATGAAAATACGACCTCCCATTTCCATGTCGGCAGAATCACGGGCGGTTACTTTATGAAGACCCTCAACTTCTCCGGTGGATTTTCCGGCACGATCGAGGCAGGTTTGGAGAACAACAAGGTCCCGAAGGATAAAATCACAAGTTTCACCAATTGCTATACCTATGTAAATGTAACCGAGGCTGTAAAAGACAGATGTCAGCATATCGAGGATCCGGTGATTAAGGAGCGAAGCAATTCCCTCTACGTCATTGGCGGACTGGGTGAGATCGCAAGTGTAGATGCAGAGCACCCGAAGCGAGCGATCTATGAGAACTGCTATTATCTCTATCCGGAAAAGGAAAATCGGAATGTATTGGATCTGAACGCACCAGGAACGCAGCTCTGTTCCTACGATGAACTTGCGGTTGGTGGAAGCGTATTCAACTTCTTCCAGAGTGTTGGCTTTGGCAGAGTGACCACAAGCACCAAGGACGGTGCCCCGATCGATGGCCGATACAGCTTCGGTGTACATCCGAGCCTGTTGGGTAAGAACTATCCGTTCCCAACCATCCTGACACAGACCAGTGAGGTCGCGGCAGGCGGCAGGGCAAATGTACACTATGGTGACTGGCCGCTCTCTGGCATCCGCCGTGAGTATGGCGCACTTCCAGTCATCTTCGATCTGTTCGCAGATTATAGGGCGGCAGACCATGGCGCGGTTTGGGAAGAAACGCTCACCCTGTCCGGATTGATCGGAGAATCGGGAACTTGGGATGTAAAGTGCGAGGATAAGCCGGAAGACGGCCGAACCAATCCGGTCGTAGAAGCAGAGCTTGTCAAGGGCACATCGGATACGAGCCGCAAGCTGAAACTTACAGCCAAGCGGGAAGGCAGTACCGTGGTAACGGTGTCCTATCATACGGGCGCAGAAACCTATACCCTGCCCATCGAGGTCACTGTGACGGCGGAGCTGCGTATCGCGCCGAAGTCCAAATCTCAGCTGCTTGTCTTTACTGATCCATATCAGCCGGCAAATTGGGGCGTGCTTGCGGGACAGAAAATCATTCCGACCGCGCAGATCCCAATGGAACTGAGAGATAAAAATGATGCGCGTCTTTCAGATGACATTCCGCTCCAGCTTTCAGAGCTTCGCGTTGAATTTGACCCCGATTATTTCTCCAAGGCAACCCTTGAGCAGGAGGGGCAGAACAAGAGTGATATGAGCCTGCATACAATGACGGCAGTCAAGACGGGAAGCACGCAGATGACCGCAAGATATAAGGTGAACTACTTGGGTGAGGTCTATGATCGAATCAGTACCTTTATCCTGCGTGTAGAAAACCATGAAAAAGAATTGCCAGAGCAGCAGTTTGTATTCAAGAAGGATCAAGCGGAAAGCATCAGAAAGGAATACACGGCAGCCAGCTTCTTTGAAGTGCTGAATGATCCGAACAGACCGATCACGGATCTGAAGATCACAGCCTTTGAGCCGATCCCTGCCGCGTCCCAGAAGATCGCGAAGGCAAAATGGAAAACGGACGCGCAAGGCGTGGAACAGGTCGGCACTTTGCAGATCGAAGCATATCCGCAGACAACTTATCCGGCGACTGTTCCAGTCAAGGTACAGTTCCAGTTCCATACAGACGCAGATCCGACCTCTGGATTTGGTGGAAATATCCACACCCTGTGGAAAGAACTGCCTGTCAAGCTCAAGCATGAGCCGGAGCCGAGACCGGAACCGACGGATCCACCGCCGGTTCCGCCGCAGCCGGAACCACAGCCACAGCCTGAGGATGGTCAGCCATGAGAAATGCGCTCAAACGCAAACTGAAAAGTCAGCGCGGCGCCTCAATGCTGCTCGCCTTGATGTTCCTGCTCATTTGTATGATGGTAACATCCTCTATTCTGGTTGCATCGGTATCCAATTCTGCGAAGAATCATAGCAATATGGAACAGCATCAGCAGTATATGACGATCTCCTCTGCCATGAGTGCGATCTGTGATGAACTCAATCGTTCTGCGTATCGCGGACAATATACCTATCGAGTAGAGGAAGAGATCGTGAACGATGCAGAGGGAAACTATCTGTACACCATCTATCATTATTTCTTTCATCAGCAGGACGGTTCTTATCAGATCCAGGATACAACGACTGAGGCCTATCTCAAAAAAATCGTTTTGCCGAATTTTGATGGTATGTTCGGAGCTGAGATCAAGCGGCTTCAAGAGATCTTGAAGCAGGGGAAAGCACATAGCACCTTGGAACTGACCGTGAAAGATCCTGCACCGAAAACCAAATACAGCTTGACAGTGGAGCCGGAGACAAAGACCCCACTGGACCAACCACCGGTAGAAGTAGAGCTTCAGATCACTGAAGAATACATCATAGAGCTTCGGGCGACTTTGGGGGATTATAGAATGCAGGCAGAGCTCACCCCGAAAACAGGAAAGCCGACACTCAAAAATCCGACCCCACAGGGAGCTGCGATTCAGCAGACGGAGCCGCTGCAATGGGAGATCAGCTGGATCACACCGGCACAGAAGGAGGAGGCAAAGCCATGAATCGCGTACAAGCAAAACTGAAAAGCCAGAAAGGCGAAACTTTGGTAGAGCTGGTTGCAGCGATCCTGGTTGCCACGCTTTCGGTTGCGATGCTGATGGGGGGTGTGGCGGTTTCTGTACGGATCGATAAAAAGGGAAAAGAAATGGATGCCCGTTTCTATCAGACCCTGACCGAGGTGGAAAGCCGCAAGCATCAGGTCTCTAAGGCTGCGATCTCCGTCAAGGAAAACGGTATAGAACAGG
>JARIAV010000056.1 GCA_029257685.1 Butyricicoccus sp. | reverse complement strand
TTTGCGTTTTCGCAGGAAGGTTTTTGTTGTTTTATGGGATCTGCCGCGTTGCCGCATCCGGAACGAGCCGACCAGTGTGCGCACTGGTCGGACTGTTCCAATGCTGCGGATTCTTGATACGGGTGATTTGTGCTCGAACGTCCATTGCTGTTTCTTTAGGAAGTGGGAAACGTTCACGCGAGCGTTCATGGAGGGGCTGGTCGGGGAAGTGCCGCGCTTGCTTTGCTCATTGCCTGAAAAGCTCTGCGCACATTTTTCTTTCTGCTTGCCTGTAAAGCTCTGCGCATATTTTTCTTTCTGCTGACCTGAAACAAGTTTGCACCGCACCCAATTTGTAAAAAGGCTGAAGAAGACCCGCCCTGCGGCGGAGGTCATACTTTCACACCCTTTCGGCGGCTGAAAGGTAAACCTGATGGACAGGGAGTGTGGGATTCACAAGGGCAAGAACCGCAAGGTTCTACCCCTTGTGCCGCCGTCGCGCGGCCGCGACACGTTTCCCTGCTTTCCAAAGCAAATCATTTAGCGGAAAGGAAAACCCAACGGACGTTCCAAACGCTCCGCAGTCTGTGCGAGCATAGATTTCCCCCGCCGTCGCGCGACCGCGACACGTTTCCCTGCTTTCCAAAGCAAATCCTTTAGCAGAAATGAAAATCCAACGGACGTTCCAAAATCCTTTCCCTTTGCTTTGAAGCAAAATAAGGACAATCGGAATGAAAAACCTGCGGTTTTCCAAAATCCCCTCAGGATATGTGAACATATTACCTTGACAGAGATTACATTTATAGACTACAATTTAGAAAAACAAGACGATAAGCAGGAGGGCATGATATGTTGCTCTATCACGGAAGTAAAACCATTGTGGAATCTCCGGAGATCCGGATTCAAAAGTATAACAAGGATTTTTATTTTGGCTTTTACTGCACCCTGCTCCAAGAACAAGCGATCCGCTGGGCAATTATTACCCTTTGAAAGGGAGAGGAGATTCACGATGAAGAATAACAGTGCCCTGTTTTATACTTGCAGCCTTATTGAGTATATCGGTCGTGCGCGGAAACTGAAACGCTCAGAAGTCGTCCGCCTTTTGGGGGAGAAAACCATCCGGCGAATTTATCGCTACGCCGATGTCTTCCACTGCGAACCCATCGAAAAAACAGCAGATGATTTTATCACCCATTCGCAGATCCCAGAAGGGGACTTTGACAATGTGGCTTCTTGCCGTTATTCCGTACCGGACTATTGGACGATTGGTGAGGTCTATGAGCGTCTGATTGAGGATCTTTCTGACAGCATCGAGAAGGAGACCCTGAAAATTTTGATGGAGGTGTATACCTCTTGGATTGATGGCGAGATCTCGAACTATAATAGTGACTTCTATTATCAGTCAAGGGAGTATATTCTGGAATGTTATCGGGCGGGCAGAGTCTGTGCCTGAAAAACGGAAAATAACTTGACAAAGCTCTGTTCCAACGCTGCGGATTCGTTCTGCTTACCTGCAAGATCCTGCACCGCACCCCTTATCCTGCACCGTACCCCTTATCCTGCGCCGCACCCAATTTGTAAAAAGGCTGAAGAAGACCCGCCCTGCGGCGGAGTTCATACATTCACACCCTTGGGGCACTTCCGCAGAAACGATCCGACCGCGGAAATCCCGCCTGTGGCGGAGGTCATACTTTCACACCCTTTCGGCGGCACCAAGGTGAATTTGATGGAGAGGGAAGGGTGGGCTTCATAAGGGCGGGGAAACCGCAAGGTTTCTAGCCCTTATGCCGCCGTCGCGCGGCCGCGACACGTTACTTCTTGCTTTGAAGCAAATTCATTTAGCAGAAAGGAAAACCCAACGGACGTTCCAAAAAACTTTCCATTTGCTTTGAAGCAAATCTTTTTTAGCAGAAAGAAAAATCCTACGGATTCCCCAACAACCTTTGCCTCTGCTTTCCAAAGCAAAATTAAGAACATGAGGAATGAAAAACCTGCGGTTTTCTCAAAATATTCGGAAACATACAACTCCCATAATTGGTGGCATTTCTGCCAAAAGTGCTTGCGTCCTTCCCAAAAGCAGACTATAATAAGTTGTAAAACCCCAAAGAAAGGTTGTAGAGATCCATGCAAAAGGGTGAAAAGAATAAATTGAAGCTGCTGCTGGTCGGTATTCAGGCACGGCTCAAGCAAAACCGAGATTATTTTGTATCCACGACGTTTGAATTTAAGTCAGGCAATAAAAAGTTCAAGGCCCTCCTGCGTGCTGGCGACGGCGCAGATTATGTGCTGTCCTTTCAGGGCACCGAGCGCACACTGGACGCAGAAGAAGCAGTCTCCTTCTTTGAACAACAGGCAGAGGTTTATGAAACCGCTATCCTCACCTATACCGAGCGCGGCAGCGTCATGACCATTACCGTATCCCCGCGCGGCGTTTCCATGAAGCAGACTGAACAGCAGGCAGAGCCGCAGGAGGCATCCGTCAATCCGCTGCTCGATCATGGGAGAAAATATCTGATTCAGGTGGACAAGGCCAGCGCACTTCTGCGCGAGATCGGTATCCTGACCGCGGACGGCAAGGTCAAGAACGATATGATCCGCAAGTATAACCAGATCGACCACTATGTAGAGCTGGTCGCACCCATGTTTGAACAGGACGACAGTGACGAGATCCTGCTGCTCGACTGTGCCTGTGGGAAGTCTTACTTGTCTTTCGTCATGAATTACTATCTGCGCGATGTCCTGCGCCGCCGATGCCGTATCATCGGTATCGATATCAATCCCCATGTCGTATCGGAGAGCCAAAAGATGGCAAAGCGTCTCGGATATCACAACATGGAGTTCATCACGGCGGATCTGCGCACCTACCAGCCGCCGAAGAACGTCACGGCAGTCATTTCTCTGCATGCGTGTGATATCGCGACCGATCTTGCACTGGGAACTGCCATCCGTGCCAAGGCAAAGTATATCGCCTGTGTGCCTTGCTGCCATAAGGAATTGCTCGACCAGTACACCATGCCGGGGCTGGAACCGCTCATGCGGCATGGGGTATTCAAGGCGCGGTTCAATGATGTCCTGACAGACAGCATGCGCGCACTCAAATTGGAGGCAGAGGGCTATAAAGTATCCGTTGTGGAGTATATTTCACCGCTGGATACCCCGAAAAACCTGCTCATCCGCGCCACCCGTACCGGAAAGGACAACGATAAGGCGCGTGCGGCATACGAACAGGTACGCGCACTTGTGGGCACGACTTCGGAGCTGGATCGCCGCTGTGCGGAAAACGATGCAGAATTTTTCATCACAGACGAGGATCTGTTCTAACACGCAAAAGAGACCGCTGAGAGGCGGTCTCTTTTTCTGTTATGCAGAAGGCTTGTGTTTCAGATGTAAGATGCATGCGGCGAGCAGATAGAGTGCGATATAGGCAGCAGAGATGCCGAGCAGTACAAGATAGCGCATACGCATACTACCGGCATAGCTCTTTGCGGTTTCGTCCGGTGCGACTGTGACATAGGTATGATCTTTGGGGATGGAAAGCACACGCCGCGTTTCCAAAGTACCTTGCCGGATCCGTTCCTTGCCGTGGAAGTTGGAGGGGACTTCCTGTTTCCATTCGTATCCG
>JARIAV010000040.1 GCA_029257685.1 Butyricicoccus sp. | reverse complement strand
AAAAGAATTGCAATGAAAATATAAAGGAATTTATTTTTTGAAATAGAGATTTTCATAAGTTTTCATTCATCCTCTTTGGATTTGATGGTGAATCCAATCTTCTGATAAAATAATGCTTCATCTTCAGCAATCTGCTCAGATTGGAATAATTCATTGCACAGCCAATATGTTCCATCCTCTTTTCGCTGGACACAAGTATTCGATGGATCAAAATCGACTGTATTTGGCTCTGTGCTTGGAGGTGCTTCATACGCTGGCTGTGGAAGCAGGATATAGGAAAGCCCCAGCATAACGACACAGGACAGTGTGACCAGAAGCTGTGGCAGCTTCCGCACGGGCTTGGAAGAACTGCTCAGGACTGCCCCGAAGCGTTCCTTGATCTGCTTTCCCTGCTCAGAATGTACCAGCGCGGTTGCTGTGTAATAGAGCGGTTTGGAAGAAGTGGCAGCATCTCGCATGGTATTTACAATCGTGCGCAGATAGGCAGCCTTTTCCGTTTTTTGCATCTCTCGCACAGCCGTTGTGTCACATCGGATCTCCAGTGTCTGTTCCACATCGGCTTTGATGAGATACACGACCGGATTCCACCAGAAGATACAGCAGAATATGGAAACGATAAACTGGATCGCTGTATCTCGATTGCGCAAATGTGTCGATTCATGCAGCAGGATGTAGTAGAGTTCATCTGTGGTATAGTCTTTTTGTGGAATCAAAATGGCTTTGCGGAAAATGCCTACACAAAACGGGATATCGATTTCCGGCATGGTATAAAGCGAGATCTTTTGCGGCTTTGCAAACTTGCTCTGTACGACTTCCAGCACACGGTCTGCCTGTGCGCTGCATGGGGCAGCATACTTGCGGATCTGTGCGTAGGATCGGTGGCAATGCCAGAAATGACGTACCAGCAGGATACAGGAAACTGCACCCCAAAGGAGCAATAGCCCTTGCCAAACAGAAAGTTGAAATCGTGTGGTTTGGATCAAAGGAAATCTTAAAAAGCTACGCAGCGGTCGATAGATCCAAGCATACAAATAATAATCGTTGATTTCAACTGCCTGTTTGAGTTCAGCCGGAAAAAAGGCACGCAGCATACAGAGAAAATACAATCCCAGCATGACCCAGAGATTGAACCTGCTTTTGATACAATAGAACTTGCGCAGCGCATACATGGACAGCATCAACAGACTGCTCCAAAATACGGAAGCCAGAAACGACAGATCGGTTATTTTCATGACCGATCACTTTCTTGTTCTTCTTGTTCAAAAACATCGATCATCTGTTCCAATTCTGAAATGAGCTGGTCATATTTTTGGCTGTCCGCTTGTTTTGACTCCTTCTTCACAAGTGCCATTGCGATCTTTGCAAAGGATGTTGTGTCTACGCTTTGCCGATCGAGCAGATCTGCGACATACTCCTCCTTGGTGATGCAGGGAGTGAGCTTGCGGACATAGCGTTTACCGGATTTTTCAAATCCGCATACGGAAAGATATCCGGCATTTTCCAAGATCCCCAGCAATTTATGGATATAGCTGATGCTCCAGTTGGAAGCCTCCGGATAGTCTGCGCATAAGGGCAGGATCTCCAGACTGGTCAGCGGTGCGCCGTGATCCCAGAAGATATGGAGCAGGGTCTCCTCGGAGTTGGATAACTTTTTTTTCATATAAACACCTCTTAGGTTTTTGGTTTTCTTATGGTGTTATTATAATCATCGGTGATTGAAAAGTCAACAACAAAATGAAAAAAATAAATCCGCCATCATGCCCATAGGGAATGATGGCGGAGCTTGCATTTGCTCTGCTTTGGCTGTGTGTCCATAGCCGGCAGGGAAAGGACTGCTTTATGTCGGGATCGGTTCGGCTTTCTGCGCCTTGACCGCAACGGATGCGATCCGATGATCCTTTGTTTTTACAATGGTAAAGGTCAGGTCGGCAAACGAAAAATGATCGCCCTCGGCAGGGATGCAGCCCATATACTGCATGATCCAGCCGCCCAGAGAGATACATTCGGAATCGATCTGGATCTCGAAAAATTCACAAAAATCGTCCAGCGAGATCCGGCAATCTACCGTGTAAGTATCCTCGCTGCTTTTTCGGATCGGTTCATTGACCTCGTCGTGTTCATCCCAGATCTCACCGACCAGCTCCTCCAGAATATCCTCCATCGTTACGATACCGGATACGCCGCCGTATTCATCTACGACAATGGCGATATGGGTGCGGATGGAGCGCATTTTCTGAAGCAGGGAATCGATCTTTTCCGTTTCATGTACGAAAACAGGGGCAGACATGATCTCTGTGAGCGGGCGGGTGGTAATGCCTGTGCCAACATAGAAATCCTTCTGGTGCAGGATGCCAACGATCTTATCAATGGTTTCATCGTAGACCAGCAGACGGGAATAATGCGTTTCCTCGAATCGCTTGGCGATCTCTTCCTTGGAGGTGTGCAGGTCGATCGCTTCCAGATCGACGCGGTGCGTCAGGATATCCTGCGTTTCCAGCTCTCCGAACTCGACCGCATTGCGCAGCAGCTTGCCCTCGTCCTGATCGATCGCGCCCTCCTGCTCGACCTCGTCCAGCAAGAGGAGCAGCTCCTCCTGCGACATTTTGCTGTTTTCGCTGACATGAAAGAGCTTGCCGACCAGCTTTTTCCAATTTTCAAATATGAAATTGAGCGGCATCAACACCCAGATCAGCACGCGAAGAAAGGGGGCGGAAAACATTGCGAATGCTTCCGGATGATCCTTGGCGATGCTTTTCGGGGTGATCTCACCAAAGATCAGCACAACGACCGTGACCACAGCCGTCGAGAGCGGCGCGCCGACCTCCTGCCCAAGCAGGTTCACGAACAACAGCGTACCGATCGAAGCCACCGCGATATTCACGATGTTATTGCCAATGAGGATGGTGGAGATCAGGCGATCATAGTTTTCTGATAGCTCCAGCGTTAAGCGCGCTTTGCGGTTGCCGCTTTCAGCCATCGCCTTGACCCTTGTTTTATTCAAAGATGAAAAGGCTGTCTCAGTAGCGGAAAAATAGGCGGATAAAACAACACATACGACCATAGCAATGATGCTATTTATCATGATATAAACTCCTTATCGATCGAAAAATGGTTTGTGTGCAACATATAGATACGCATACTTATTCCCGCAAAACAGGCAAAAGCATGCCGCATACAAACCCGTTGATACAACAAGGGTTGCCGCCGTCACTACTCGGACTGTCCATTGACTTCATCACCATCCTTTTTGGTTTGAATGATTCCCATTATATCAAAAAAATACCGTATGTCAAGGGCATACACAATGATATACCAAATGGTCAAAAAACAGCAGCCCTTTGACTTTTTCCCAGAAATCCCGTATACTTTGCAAGAGAACACGCTTGCTGTTTTGGACTCCGGCAGCAGAGCCGTAACAGCCAATCGATCGCGTCAGAAAGGCTTGGGCATATCCATGAACAAAAAAATGAATTTTATAGCAGATTTTTCCGTCATCACGGCAGGAACGATCGTGACTGCACTCGCGGTCTATTTCTTTATGATCCCCAGCAATGTTCTGGTGGGCAGCATTACAGGCTTGGCGGTCATCCTTGAAAATATCCTGCCCCTGTCCATGTCGACCATCACCATGGTACTCAATATCGTCCTTCTGGTCATTGGATTTGTCTTTATCGGAAAGGAATTCGGAGCAAAAACGGTCTATACCTCCATCTTATTGCCCGTCATCCTTGGGATCTTGGAAAAATATTTCCCCGATCAACGCTCGATCATGGGAGATCCCTTCGTGGATATGATCTGCTATGTGTTTTTCTCAGGCGTGGGCATTTCCATCCTGTTCCATTGCAACGCATCCTCCGGCGGTCTGGATATCGTGGCAAAGCTCCTCAATAAATTCCTGCGCATCGAGCTGGGCAGTGCCTTGGCTGTCTCGGGGATCGTGGTCTCTGCCTGCACCCTCTTTTTCTATGAAACCAAGATCTTTATTTTAAGCCTTCTGGGAACCTATCTCAGCGGCGTTGTGGTCGATCGCATGATCTTTGGATTCAATGTCAAACGGCGCGTCTGCATCATCTCCAAAAAGGAAGCAGAAATCAGAGATTTCATCATCAATCACCTGCACAGCGGTGCAACCGTCTATGAGTCCATCGGCGCATACAATCTGGAGCCCAAAAGAGAGCTCATCTCCATCGTCGATAAAAACGAATACCTCAAGCTGATGGACTTTATCGAAAAGATCGATCAGGACGCTTTCATTACCGTATATGAAGTGCATAAGGTGATCTACAGACCAAAGGCGTAAACAACCGAACGATCCCCTATAAAATCCATACGAACAAGACGAGCAGGTGACCCGTTGCGGGCTGCCTGCTCGTCTTGTTGTCAGAGCTGTTTTCCGGAACATGCTGTTTGCGTGGGGAAGGGGAATGATAGGGAAGGGGGGATCTGCATACAGTCTCGTATGGAAAACGCTCTTATTTATATAGGGGGATATGATTTGAAAGGGGATCAGATGCGCGTGCCGGAAGCCGCAAAGTTATTGTTTGCATATCCGCGCTGAGAATTGCCGCCGTGACAGCTTCTTCCGCTGCGCATAGAGCCATCTCGTCTGCAATTTCTTCCGTTTGGCATGGAACCATCGCGGCGGCAGTAGCCGTTATCATACCCTCTGTTCTCCGTGCGATTGTTGGGGTCGATCGCCTGTGCGGGGATTTCCTGCTGGAACTGTGCGCTTTCGTCAGAGGAGAGCGGGATACGCGGCTGGTTTTCTGCTGCAAATGCAGACAAGGTGAGGCTGCTTGCAGCCAGTACACCAACCACGACGGATGTGATCAGTTTCTTGGATCGATTGCCATTGAGCATAATTGAAAGTCTCCTTTGTAATTTACGGCGTGCAGGGGTGAAAGAGATCCCCGGCATCGGTTTCAGATCGTGTTGTGAAGGGATATACGAAATCAAAAGATAGCCATACCGCTTTCGCGCGTCATGGTCAAGGTGTGCAACGACTTGGGCATCACAGGAGGTTTCTGCGTAAAATTCCAGTTCCCTTGCCAGAAGCCATACGAGCGGGTCGAACCAGTGTATGCATCGAACAACCACTCCCAGCACTTTCCACCAAAGATCATGACGCTTGAAGTGGATCAGCTCATGCGTTAGGATGAGGGCTGCACCATCCAGGGGCAGTCCATTTGCAGGGACGGCAATGATCGGCTGGAAGAAGCCGATCAGCATCGGCCCTTGGATTTCGGGCAGTGCTCGTAAAATCGGCTTTTGCCGCACACCGCATTCCCGTGCACACTGTTCCGCGAGCTGCTGAAGGGCATCGCACACTGCTGTCGGTGTCCCTTGGAACAGCTTCCGGCGAAAGTGTCGGAATGTGAGCAGATACCATGCGCCGAGAAGCACCGCGCCCAAAAGCCAGACGGTCAGGAGCACTTGTTGGGTATCTGCGCTGAGAGAAAAGATAGGGGGCTTCGCGCTGCCGGCGGTAGAAAGATCGGCTGCGGGATCTGTCAGGGCAGAAATACATGCAGCCTCGTGCGATCGCTGTGCCATAGATGCAGCAGGAAAAAGCTGATAGAAGGGAAGCAAAAACAGCAATAGCATCGCAATGCATCCCATATACCGGAACCGTTCGTTGATGTGATCCTTTGCCAGCGCGAGCAGTCCTTTCAATAAAAGGTAGGTACTGCCCGCGATCAGGTTCAACAGCAGCAGGGTGTTGAGCAGGTAAGCAGCCATATCTGATCCTCCTTATTGATGATCCAGCCATTCCTTCAGGGAATCCCGATCCTCCTCGGACATTTGGGTGCCACCGTACAGGGCGGCAAAGAAATTCTTGATCGAGCCGCCATAAAGCGTATCCAGGATCCCCTGTGCGCCGTCGTGCTCGTATTCCTTTCGGGATTTGATCGGATGATAATAAGGGACCCTGCCACAGCGTTCTGAGGTGATGACGCCCTTTTGGGTCAGACGGGAGAGAAAGGTCGCCAAAGTGGACGCCTTCCACTCCTTGTTATGGTGCTCGGTGAAATAGGCGGAGATCTGCGCTGCGGACATCGGCGCTTGCGCCTTCCACAGAACCTCCATGATCTCGTATTCTGTTTCTGAAAGTTTCTTGGATCGATCCATTGTATATACCTCCTGCTCCAAGATACGTCTATCTTGGATGAAACTGATTTTACTACATGTCCGTAGAAATGTCAATAGTTCTATATGCTTGTAGAAATAAAAATAAATTATTTTGCTGGATGGAGAAAAAGAAAAAGCACCGATTCAAAAGAATCAGTGCTTTTTAATGGGTGCAGGGACAGGACTTGAACCTGCGACCTCCGGGTTATGAGCCCGACGAGCTACCAGCTGCTCTACCCTGCGATATCTGGTGTTTTGCACCGCTCACGCTTGGTGCTCTATTATAATATCACATCCGGCATGGCGTGTCAACATTTTTTTTGAATTTTTTTGAGAATCCAGTTGAGCACCCCACAGGAAAAGGCAGGCAACTGCATGATGCAGCTGCCTGAGAGGGAAAAGTCCTGAAGGGTTACTTGTCCTTGTGGTGTTGTTCACGGTCATATTGCTCCATACGCGAATACTTGGAGCGCATCATCTGGCGGCGTCGCTGACGCTGGCGG
>JARIAV010000347.1 GCA_029257685.1 Butyricicoccus sp. | reverse complement strand
CTCAGAGATAAGGATGACGCACGCGTAGACGGCGCAGACGATCTCTAAAAAACAGATCTTAGGCATAAGGAAACAACAAGCCTCTGCGAAATGCAGAGGCTTGTTGCACACCATACCAAAGGAAAGGGAGCTTTTATGAATATTCAGATCTTTGGAAAAAGCAAGTCGTTTGATACCAAAAAGGCGGAACGCTGGTTCAAGGAACGCGGCATCAAGTTCCAGTCCATCGACCTCGTGCGCTATGGTATGTCCAAGGGCGAGTTCGAAAGCGTCAAACGCGCGGTCGGTTCTCTCGATGCCCTCATCGATGGCAAGGCCAAGGGCGCATCTGCCCTGCAATACCTCGCATACGAAAGCGATAAGGAGGAAAAACTGCTCGAAGAACCTGCCCTCTTTGCTGCGCCCATCGTGCGCAACGGCAAAAAGGCGACCGTGGGCTATCAGCCGGAAATCTGGGAGAGTTGGGCAAAAGAGTAATATTTGATATAAATATTACAAATCGTAATCACTATGGAAAGTTCGTTCTTTTCATAGTACCCTGTATGCAGTGTTTGTTTGCGGTCGCAGTTGAATCATTCGGTATGATATGATAGAATCAAGATAAAAGTTACAAGATACGCGTATTCCACAATCAGGATACCGAAGAAAGGGAAGGGTACGCATGCTGTTTACCGAACTCAAAAAAATCAAGGACGACGATATCGAAGCCATCCTTGCAGAACGTGTGAAAGCCCGTGGGCTCGATCCCGCTGTCTTACAGCAGTCGCTCGCCGGAAAGCTGACCGTAGAACAGCTTATCTCCGATGTGGTAGAGGAACTGATCGGCGAAGCGGCAGACGCAAACCGTGAGAGCTTCCGCGCGCGGCAGCGCAAGGGCTTTGAACAGGCACAGGCAGGCGGAAAAGCCGTCGGCCGCCCCTCCAGAAGATCTGATGAGACATTCGAGCAGGTGCGCCGCATGTATGAAGCACATGAGATCAGCGGTGCCCATGCCGCACAAATGCTCGGTGTGGCACGCGGGACATTTTACAGGTGGCTGAAAGAAATCTCGGAAAATTCGGGGGGGGGGGCAATAAACCACATAAAATGCATAAAAGTGTCATTTTACTCTGTAAAAAGTTTCAAAAAAGTGGTTCGCATTTTTGCGAACCACTTTTTTATTTTATGCTTTTTAAGAATCCTTTCCGCTTTCTTCCGGTTCCGGATGCTTCGCGGAGATCGTTTTGGTCAGATATTCCCCGATGAAATAACCGACTGCCGCACCACCAAAACCAAAGAGTAGCGTGTTTTTGATCTCGATCTTGGCAAGCATCCCGATGATGCCGCAGAGGACCAGTCCACCGCCATAACCAAACAGGATGCCCCAGAATGCAAAGCGCGAAACACCAAATACCTTCTGCTCGTGCAGTGGCACGGCTGCTTCCTCCTGCTGCTCGGCTTCCGGCGCTTCGCTCAGTTCCGATACACACTCTGTCTCAGAGGAGTGCAGCTCCTCGTTCTGTAAATTCTCGTCCATGGGTTCCAATCCTTTCGGGTTCCATATTTATGGCTATTATAGCACAGAATACGGGGAAAAGCTATCCGGAATCTTGCAGAGTGCGAGGGGAAGGTGTGACCGGCTTGCCGGTCGGGGTATTCCTGTCGAGCAGTGCATTTAAGGTTGGTCAGGCATTATAATAGCCGCAATCAGATAGATCCAGATGCCCGTGGAAAACCCGAAGATGGTCAGCAGAACGATCGCAAGACGAATGATGGTGGAATCCAGCTCAAAATATTCCGCAAGTCCACCGCATACACCGCATAGCTTACGGTCAGTCGCAGAACGATACAGTCGTTTCGGCCCTTTGTTGGTATACATGAAGTTCGACCCCTTTCATAGTGGGGGCGATCTGAAAATTTCGTCGATTTCTTTATTTTCAGATACGCCCTAGTGTGTTTGTGTGGTCAGCGCGATGCTGCCCATTCCAACCTCCAGATCAAGCACACGGCTTCCTGTGCCGCCGGAACATTCTCCGCCCAGACCGCTTGCCAACGTATCATCGTTCGCAGTCACAAGCCCCATGCCAGACTCGATCTCGTACTGATATTCCGACCAGTCACCGGCAAGCGCGATCACGGCCTGTCCTGCGCCCACCTCTGCGCATAGCTCTTTGGTGGTCAGCGTACCCGTCTCTAACGTCCCTGCGCCCACTTCGATGTCGATCGTGTGTGCGTTCAGTGCGCCGGTCGTGACAGCCGCTGCCCCTGCGGTCAGTTCGATCTCATCGAACTGCTTGCCCGTGGGGATCGTGATGATGATGTTCCGATCGTTCGCATCCATGATGGTATCCATGCCGCCGGTATAAGAAACGTGCCATTCCGTGTCGTCCGTCCAAGTCTCGATCTGCTCCAGTCCGGTACCTGTGACGGAAAACGCATTGCCACTTTGCAGGGTATAGCGGCCACGCCCAAGTTCCAGGTGCAGGCT
>JARIAV010000109.1 GCA_029257685.1 Butyricicoccus sp. | reverse complement strand
CATCAGCCGCGAAAATACGTTACTACATGGAAAAGATAGGCGAAAAACAGCAACAGAGCAGCCAGCAAAGCGATCGACCATTTCTTTTCTTCTCCGGCGCAATCTCTTTCACGCGCAGAAAATGTATGAAACATATCGTCTTTCCTATTTTTTGTTCTGTTCATTGCCGCTTTATAATCCTTTCGGCTTTGATACGCCTCCCAAAATCCAGCGATGCAGAAAAGAACCGTAAGAAACAGCTGTACAAGGAACAGGCTTTCCATGACCAGATTCGGACCGCCCCAACGAGGGATCATTCGAAAGGAATCTGTCTTGACATACGGATATAAGACTACTCCCAATGCCATCCACAAATAAAACAACACATTCTCCATCCACCATACTGTCTTCCAGGACAGATGCGGCTTCGGCTATTTCTGTGACTTGCTTGCGCGTCTCTGCCTTTCCTTCTGCTGCTCACGGATCTTTCTCTGTAGTTCTTCCTTTTCCCAATCAGACAGCGATGCTTAGTATTTTTTCATTTGCTTCTGTGCAGTCACCAAATCATTCCGTATGATCAGTGCCTCGATTTTCTCAAACAAAGATCGCTTTTTCTCCTCTCCCATCTTCAGCCCCGCTTTCCCCCTGATATGCAAAAAGCCGGAACCTGTTATCGGGTTCCGACTTTTCTTCCTTATGCTTTCTTATGCTTCAAATTTTCCCAGTCCGGTCAAATACTTTTTCTGGAAGTACTCAACAGCCTCGCGGAACTCCGGAGAAGCCTTGTATTCATGCTTACTGAAATCATGCGTATCAAATCCATTCTTTCCTTCTGCCAGCTGAATGGTATAGATCGCGATATTGGAAGCATGGTCACCGATCTTCTCCAGATCGTGTACGATCTCAAGGAATGGTAACCCTGTCTGGATGCTGCAAAGCCCCTCGTTGAGGCGTTCGATATGACGATCCTTCAAAATGGCTTTGAGCATATCGACAACTTCCTCGATCGGCTCGACCTGACGTGAAATGGACGCCGAACGCTCCAAGTATCCGTTTACTGTTTTGTCGAGAAGCTCGCTGACGGCATCACACATGATGCGCAATTCCTTCTGCGCATGCACCGAAAAGCTGCTGTGTGTCTCGCGCAGGGTGGTCACGCAGTCAAAGATATTCTGTGCATAGTCACCGATCTTTTCAAAGTCGCTCAAGGAATGCAGCATTTCCGCGTGCTGACGACGCAGACCGCTTGGAAGATCCGAGCGGATCTGCACGAGGTATTTTGCGATCTCAACCTCTGCGCGATCCAGAAAGTTCTCCTGCTCCAGAAACTGCTCTGCCTTTTGCGGCTTGCTGCTGTCAAAGAGCGGCCCCACTGCAAGGGCATAGTTTGTGCGTGCAGCCGTACCCATATCTGCGATGCAGTGCTGTGCCTGATCGAGCGCAATGGTAGGCGTTGCCAACAGGCGCGGCTCCAACTTGGACAGCGGATCGGGCTTTTCCTCCCCTGCCGGAACGGTACGCTCAGCAAGGAATACCAGCACCTTTGTGAAGGGCAGGAACAGGATGGTCACAATGACGTTGAACAGGGTATGGAAATTTGCGATGCCTGCTTTGTCGATCGCTTCATTCCAGAATGCGAACCCAACAGTATATTGGATCGCATATACACCAACAAGGAACACAACGGAACCGATCATATTAAAATAGAAGTGTACCATTGCCGTGCGGCGTGCATTCTTTGTGCCGCCGATGGAGGACAGGAACGCGGTCACACAGGT
>JARIAV010000322.1 GCA_029257685.1 Butyricicoccus sp. | reverse complement strand
CTTGTATAGCCATTGGAAACCATCTCTCGCAAGAGAACATCTATCCCATCCACCTGATTGCCATACAGGAGTTCGATCTGCTGCTGGATCTGCATTTGGATCGCTTCCAGCCGACTGACATGAAATCTTGCAGATGCATTTTCCAGCTTGCGCAGCCATTCTTTGGAAAGGTTCGACTGCTGCCCTACCTTGATGTACTGTTCCACCGTCCACTTGAATTCCGCAAGCTGTCCGGTGGTCAGCTGCCTGCGTGCTTCTGATAAGCTGATTCCATTGGTTGCTGCAAACCGCTGATACCAGCTTTCGATCTCACGCCGCACAGAAATTTCCGTGTGATGGTAGAGCCGTTCGAGTTCTGCAAGGTATGCATCACTTTTCTCATGTGCCGCAGCCTCCAGTACCCGAAACCGTTCACGCCAGTATTCTTGCTGCTTCATGGCTCTGCCTCATTCGATGTATCACCCTTGTTGTCCTGCTTACCAAATGCGTCGGCATAATCATCTGATGCAGTCCTGTTCTCCTGTTCCATTCGTGCAAGCTCTCGCTTCACATCCGTTGTCCAGGGATGCTGGCTGACAATGGTTTCCTCAGATATGATCCCCACAGACTTTGCACAATTTGCAATGGACTCCGATTCATTGATGAGGATATCCCGATTGAAAATCACCGTCACTTCCTCCCCATCAAAACAGCCCTCTCCTTTGGTCATCATATCCTGCCGCACAAACCAAAGCAGTTCCTCGAATGCGGCTTGAAACTCTGTTTCCATACCATTGGCGTCCAAGTCAATATCCGAATACATGGACTGAATATTCATCTGGTTTGGTGTACCAGAAAGCCGGTCGCTCTTGGCATCATACCCACGGGCATTTTCGATGAGTGCTTTTTTGAACAGATCCAAAATGGCTTTGTAGTTCTCTGCATCGACCTCGACCTGAAGTGTACTCACACCGCCATCATCTCGCACCTTGACCGCGCTGTATGTAGAAAGATTGTGGCGAAACTCCCCAAGATTCTCCCCATCATAATTTTTCAAGATGAGGATGGTGTTTTGCGGGGTCTGTTCCATGCCGTTCTGGAAGTCTGAAAGAATCTGATTGATTCCATCTTGCAGCGATTTCACACGCTGAATGAGTGGGATCTCCTTTTTGTTATACTTGAACGGGATCAGCGGAAACCGCTGCCAAGTGTATGCCGTTGTCTCCACATCCTTCTGTACCATGATATACGGCGTATAGACACCTAGCGCAACATCAGGCGTGAGTGTGGTATCATCCAGCACATAACGATAGATCCCATCCGGCTTGAACATCTCCACCCGCTCGATCAGCTTCTTTGTGGTGCCGTCCCAAACCTCCTGCAAATACAGCCGCGCGGCGGCATCCAAAATCGTATGGTCATCATCTGCCCAGAATGGCAAGATCTGATAGGCTGGAAACCGCCGAAAACATAGCGTGCCTGTTTCGTTGTAGTATACGAACAGCCAGCACAAGCCGCCATTGAACGCATCCTCACCCAAATATTTGAGCGTGCGCTGAAATGAAGCACCGAACCGCTGTTTGAGCAATTTCAGGTAGGCTTCATTGTCACAGTCAAAGGTGATCGGCTTGCCAAACAGATAGTTGGTCTTCTGATCTACCATCTTTGCATATTGGTTATCCAAAATCTTGTTATTCGGCAGATTGTCCACAGTCTGCAATTTGCCATTTGCTCCAATGCTGGTACGCTTGCGCTCCAGAATCTCATGTCTGCCTGCATAGTAAGCATCCCCTGTGATCTGCATCCTGCGTTCCGGTGAATTTTTCCATGCTGCAATTTCACGCCCGAAAAATTCCAGTTCACCGAGCCCCTGCCCAGCACCTTCTTCGATCAGGCGATTGATCCGCGCCGTTTCTGTATTCAAAAATAACATACGATCACCTTTTCTAATCAAAAGAATAAGCAGGCCCTGTCAGCATATCTTCCAGCGCATACCGCATGGCATCCATCAAGTGGTTAAATTCATCGATCGGACGATTGATCTTGTTCCCGAACGCATCTTTTGCCCAAGTGTAATTTGAAACTTCCATCAGGAAGTTCACGCACCGTGGATGAATGATAATTTTATAACCCTGAATGTACTGAATGCCATTGCTGATGCTGTCCCTGCCCTTTCGAGCGGGACGAATCCGATAGAGTCCGGCTTCCCGCAATTCGTCAATCGACTTCGGCTCTGCACAGTCTGCCTTGATCCGCTCTTTGGCGTATCCCATCGCAGTCACCCGCTCGTAGATCATCCGGTTGGTCAGCGCCTTTTCATAAAGCTCATCAAAGACCCAAATCGTCTTTTCTTCTTTGCTGACCAGCCCGCAGAACAACGCTGTTGGATCATTGGTGTACCCAAAGTCCAGTCCAAATGCAGATTTGACATCGGGTTTCTGACTCACCTCACGGGGATCGAAGGCTTGCTCCTGCCAGTTTTCAAACACCAGACCATCCACAATGCCCCAGCCACCCAAACCAGCAACTGCATAACGCCTCGGATTGTTCCGCTTCATGCTCTCAAACACTTTGAGGTCAGCAGTATCCAGCCATTCATTACACAAATAATTCGTAGTTGTGGCGTAGATCTGCCCATCCGGTGAAGTCCAGTTGTCGTGAAACTGATAAACAGGATTGCCCTGCGCATCCGTTCCAACCTGCTCCCCAAAGAAGCGTTTACGGATCCAGTGCTTTTCGTTCCAAGGGTTAAAGGTCAAGGTGATCTGCTTGAACAGTCCGGTCTCCTCCGGCACAGCACCGCGAATGGATTCGTCCAGCATATCGAAATCACTCTCACTGCTGATCTCGTATGCTTCTTCGATCCACGCCCAGCACAGATATCCGATCTCTACTGTAATAGATGTGACTTTCAGCGGATCGTCCAGCCCCCGAAAATAGATCTTCTGTCCCGTAGGCTTGTACGTCATTTCGAGCGGGCTTTCCTTGATCTCCCAGTGGGCTTGCACCCCCAGTCGATTGATTGCCCACTTGAGTTCTGTGAAACAGGAATCCTTGAGTGTACGGAAAACCTTGCGAACCACAAGGGTATTCGCCTCTGGATACTGCATCATACGGGTAATGATATTGAGTGCCGTAGTCTTGGATTTCTTGCTTGCACGGCTTCCCTTGCAGACGCGATATCGCCCCTTGAAGCTCCAATAGGCTGCGTATCCTCTGCCCACCACTTCAGGCAGCCGGATCACCTTGGCCTGCGGATCAATCTTCAAGTGCATCCTCCCCTGTGATCACGACCGGAACAGCACCCTCCATCTTCACACGATCCGTGAACATACCAAGGTGTTTGCCCAGCAGCTCCAGTGCTTTGAGCTTATCATACATCTTGACCTCTCGCTCTGAAATCACACCATCCTCTGTCGGAACGGTCTTTACTTTCACGGACGCAATGCATGCTGTATCCTCTCGATGTGCGCCGTCCTTGACCGCCGCTTCATCGAAGTCGATCACATCCGCCGGATTGAGGAACGCGACCTTGGCAATTTCATTGATGACACGATCCTGACTGATTCCGGTACGGCGGCTGCGCTCCGCGATCGCCTTGTCGATTGCATTGCGAATAACAGGTTTTGACAGGTTCTCAGAACCCATCTGCTGCGCAGTATCCGGCGAATACCCTGCCCGAATGGCTGCCTGCGTTGCATTAAGATCTATCAGGTATTCGTCTACAAACCGTTGTTGTTTCTTGGTCAAGGGATTCACCACCTTCTTTCGGAAATGACAAAGCACCCCATTACTGAGGTGCTTCGAAGGATCACGGCTTGCCAGCCTCCTGCGGCTGACCTGCCGATATCCCGCAGAGCCTATGCCCCACGGGGTAAAAGGAGGAGTATCTCAATGCCTTTGCTCTTACGACCTGTCTTCTACATATACAGGATATCACAGGAACTATATAACATTCTATCACATGATATCCTTCATTGCTTCCAGCGCCTGCCCATGCAGCCTGCAAACCTGCATGTAGCAATAATCCATCTGGCACGCCACCTGTTCCCAAGTCATGCCCTCCACATAGTACCCAAGCAGCAATTCACGATACCGGCTATCCTGTACACGGGCAATCGTGCGTGTCACTTCACTTTGCAAGTCAAATAATTCCGCAATGCGCTCATCCAATGCTGCTGAATACTGCGCATAGCACACAAAGAGATCTCCACCCTTCCCGCCAGACACCGCAAGCTTATCGGTTGGTGCTGTCGCAGAGCACGCCAGATCACGCGCCTGCTGCTTGAGTGCCTGATACCGCTTTACCTCCCGCTTTGCCCGCCGGACACTCAGTAAGTATTCCTTTGTTTCTTTTACCGTCAATGCCATACCTCCATTCCAGATACCGCAGGATCTCCGCGCTGTATTCCACGGCTTCCCCTCCATTCAATTTTGGGGTTCCCACGGCCTGCGCAACGGAATCTCCGGTGCTCCTAGCCATCCCCATCTCTGTTCGTATGTTTTTGTCATTTCTTCCGCTAAGGCCACGGCTTCTTTCTCAGAATAAAAGACCTTGTTGCCAATATCCTTTAATCGATAATGGTGCGGTGTCGGGAAGCCGTCCGGATTTTTGCCCACAACCTCAATTTCTGGGTATCCTCCCAGAAAATAACCCTTCACGATTCCGCTGCATACGCAGTATTCTTTCATGGGGCCCGCGAAGTCTTTACGATGATAAAAATGCTCACACACATAGTACATCGTAGTTCCAATTTCTGGTTTCGTTATCTGTCGCTTTATTTGCTTCATTTTCAGGCTCCCTCCAAATCCACAAGCGCTTGGGTTCTTCGCCCGCTCGTTGTATTCATCATACACACCTCAGCTTTCCTATCTCATTCGGTTTTCGATGAGTAACAGTAGTTTCTTCCTCGTTATAAAAAACTGTGGCAATACTTGCCTCTTGCACGCTTGTCGCAGGTAGTGCATGATATGCTCATACATCCAACCTTATTTGCAACCATTCTTGTGCAATCCTCTCGCTGGCCAGCTTATACATTTCAAGATCTTTCTCAAACCCTATGAATTCCATTCCCATGCGTTCACAAGCAATCAAGCTGGAGGCGCTTCCAACATGTGTATCAAGTATTTTTTGTCCTCGTTTTGCATAACGCATAAGCAACCATTCATAGAGCGCTATCGGTTTTTGCGTAGGGTGTATCCTTTTTTCATTCTTGCTCTTGTCTCCCTGCACGATCCAGCCTTCTGAAATTGATTTACCTTGCATCATCCCATTCCACATGTAACGAAATATACGAACACTATCATGCAAGCTACAAAAAGCGATTTCGCAGTCACTAAACGAGCTGGATCCGTTGCATTTGTCCCAAACAATACGCCCAACTCCAAACGGAAACCGAAAATAATTGCACCCCCATATGATTTGTTCTTTCGATACGCGGAATAGTTCCTCAAAATAACGTTCATTCGGTATATCCCAACTTGCGATTGCAGGATAATTACCGCGTTGGACTCCAGATGCACTAAACGCTGTTCCATAATATTTGCTCGTGTTTGGTCCTCTGAAATACGGTGGGTCAACAATCGCAAGGTCAAAATAATTGTCTGGAAACAGTTTCATACCATCCATACAATCCATATGATACAACCGATTCGTCATCGGCATGTCCTGTAGCACTTCGCTTATGTATGCTGATCTTCCATCTTTCTTCACTACCATACCTCCATTCCAAATACCGCAGGATCTCCGCGCTGTATTCCACGGCTTCCCTCCATTCAAAACCACAAGCGCTTGGGGTTTTCACGCTTCAAACATCTTCTCGACTTCCGATGCAATACGCCGCACTTCTGCGCTTGAAGAAGTTGCAAGCAGGCGATGGACTTCCTGACACCGGCTCCACTTGACCCAATCTGGACGCTGTCTTTCATAGGAAGCAAGCAGTTTCTCCTTGGCTTCCGTTGCCGCCTCACGGGACAGTTCCCCATAGGTATACAAAAAACAGATCGAGCGCAGAGCCCAATACAGTTTTTGTTCCATAAAATCCATAGATTCGGGTTCTTTCCGGTTCCAAGCAGCAGAAATAATATCCTTTGTATTCATTTATACCCTTCTTTCTTTTCAGTGCTTAAGTGCCTAAGTGAAGTAAAATTCAAGAAGTCCTATATGAGCGAAAAAAATCGTATAGAAAGTCTTGAAAATCACGAGACTTAGTCACTTGGTCACTTCCTATCCAATATTTATATGGTATGCTTGAAATTCATTTGACAAAATCAAACCACTGTAATAACACGCACTATTACTCTTTGTCCGTTCAAAGCGTTTTGCCATTTCCTGCCCAAACTTGCGCGAGGACATTTTATATTCGTTGTTTTCATCTGCCCATTTTGCGTATGCCTGATATAGATCGGTTGTTTTCTCGCGACCGCTTCCCAACATGCAGCACGCCTCCAAAAATGCAGATACGACATCCATCTCTGCGCGATATTCCTTCACAGCGTCTTCGACTGCCGCGGGCTTTTTAAGTCCTTCGCGCTGCCACATGAGACAGCCCTCCACCGCCCAGCGCAGGATGCCGGGCAGTTCCGCACGCAGATGATGCAGCAGATGCTTGTCCACCTTTTCCTCTGGAATGGTGACTGTAAACGGGATCAAATGCACACGACGCCAAATACCTGTATCTGTTCCACGAATGATCGGCTTATGGTTCGTACCCATCCACAGCTTGAACTCTGGTGTGAACTCAAATTCGCTGCCATATTGATACCGCGCAGTGACCTTATCTCCGCCCGTCAGCTGCTTGACCAGACCTTCGTTGAGCTTCATGCCTTCATTCGGCTCAACGCTGGTTACAAAGCGTGCCCCCTTGAGTCTGGCAATATCGCTGTTGGCTCCGTTGCCTGCCTGATGACGGATCATAATGGTTTCCGGCTGGATATTGATCGCATAATCTCCGAGCATGGCGGATATCGTATCCAGAAAGGTACTCTTGCCATTACGCCCCGTACCATAACAGAAGAAGGCACACTGCTCCGCAGTCGATCCGGTCAGGCTGTATCCTACCGCCTTTTGGATATACTGGATCAGCTCCCGATCCCCACCAAAGATATCCTCCAAAAATGATTCCCAGCGCGGGCAGTCTGTATGGTCTGTATACTCGCACAGTGTCATTTTGGATAGATACAGCGCAGGTGCGTGTTCTTCCAGTGTACCTGTACGCAAGTGCAGCACCCCGTTTGGCGTATTGAGCAAATGATTGTGCGCATCCATCTGGCTTGGCTGTATGGGCACATGGTGCATGGTTTCTGCAAGCATCGCCTTCTTGCCTTTATTCGAGCGGGAGTATTTTATATGCTTATTGAATTGCTTTTCAGTATCCTCCTGATCCACGGGCTGTTTGAGATAATCTGGCAGGGTATGCCGCATTTCCTCGACGATCTCGTCGGTGAGCCGACCGATCACACCCGATTGATCCCTGCGCCATGCACGATCATCATAGTAGTACCAGCATTTATCGACATAGCTGTAACGGATGCGCGTAGAAAAGGCATCTGTGAGCCGTTGTGCATTGCCCATGTCATCAAACGTATACAGCTTGGGTTCTTTCGGCTTTTCCGTGCGGCCGATAGACACATTGTATTGTGCCGGCGGTTCGTATACCTTGTGGCAGCCAGCCACTGCCTTTTTGAGTGTCAGTGCGCCGTATGTACTGCCGGATTGCCGTCTGTCCCACTTTTCGCGCATCAGTCCGGAAGATCGGAACACGCGATCCATGAGGTCGATC
>JARIAV010000320.1 GCA_029257685.1 Butyricicoccus sp. | reverse complement strand
TATGCAAGTGGGCGAACGGATCATCCTGCATGATGTGATGCTGTATGCTGGCGTGCGGGAAAAACACACATTGGTTTGCGAGATCCGCCGTATTTTTGTGCGAGGCCCCAAAAACGAGGTGATCCCGCTGGCTCCGCTGCCAACCCCTCGGGCAGAAGATCCCGATCATCCGCAGATCGTGATCGAATCACTCGATCGAAAAGAACCGATCCAACCGGAGATGCTGAAAGAAAAATACTATGGATGTTCTTTTGTGAAGTTCTCACAGGAAGAGAGGGAACAGATCTGCCGAGAGCTGTTCGTCATCCAGCAGCGCGAACGAGAGAAAAATATGATCTGATCTTTGATCGCAGCATAAAACCCCCCTGAATTCAGGGGGGTTTTGCTGTGTATACGAAAGGCATGTCACAGGGCGCTCAAGATCTTGTATAGATCGGAAATCTCCAGTGGGCGGTAGTGATAGAAGCCTTGAATCATATCGCACCCTGCATCTTGGATGATCGTGTTTTGCTCTGAGGTCTCGACGCCCTCCATACACACTTTCTTTCCAAACTGGTGACAGGCGTAGACGATACTGCGGATAAATTCCAGTTTTTGGTCAGAATCCGTCATTTCATCGAGCAGGGAGCGATCGAGCTTGATGATGCTGCAAGGGTAGCGCAGCAGCATCCGCAAAGAGGAATAACCGCTTCCGAAATCGTCCAGAGCGATCCGCATGCCCATTGCAGTACATACATCGACAAAACGCTGAAGATCCTCCGGACGCTCATCCAGACAGCTTTCCGTCACCTCGGCGACTAGATGATGCCCGTCCAGTCGGCATTTTTGCAGTACGTTCTGCATGATATCCGTGAATTCCACATCTGCAAGCTGAAGCAGACTGACATTAAAAGTCAGATAGAAGTCTGGGGCGTAGCTGATCAGACGCACACAAGTGCGTGCTGCCTGTTCGAATACCCAGCGTCCTGCCAGATAGATCATATTGTTTTGTTCGAGCAGTGGGATAAAGATCGATGGGGCGATATCATGCCCCTCAAAGCGCCAACGCAGTAGCACTTCGCCGCCAAGGATCTTGCCGCTTGCGGTGTCCACGACCGGTTGGATGACGATGCGGAAGTGTTCCATACCATGCAGGACATCCTGCTGTAAGGCCAGCTGCACCTTGGACATGTGCTTGATATGCTGGATGCTTGATGTAGAGTAATCGACATAAGGGCGAGAAACATCGTGCTTTGCCATTTTGATGAGAGAGATCACATGCTCCTGAAAATTATCGACGGAGAACGAGGGATACGGGAAGGACATCAGGCAGAAGGAACAGGAGCGATGGATGGAAATACCCATTTGATGATAATTGGTTTCGATGATATCGCGGATCTGTCGGATGAGCATACGCCCATTCCCTGTGAAGGAGGCATCCACCAGCCCCAGACAGCGCATCCCCTCCAGACGATAGAAAGAAACATAGTCGGAGAGCTTGTCCATAAGCTGATCTGCAATGTTTTTGAGCAGGCGGTCTGCGTATGGACGTCCGCGTGTATTGTTGATCTCCGTGATATTGTTCAGGCTGAACCCGATGATCACGGTTTCCTGTCCGGTTTGCTGGAGTTCGGTCAACCGGCTGCAAATGGCAGAGGCTCTTGGGAAGTTCGTGACCGGATCGATGACGAATGCATTATCCTGATGGGTGATGCGTCCGGAGAAGAAAAGGGGAATGGTTTTGTCCTCGTTCCATTTCAGGATACCATATCCATTGACCCAGATATTTTTTCCAGCAGTATTGCGCACCTGATACCGCAGGCTGAATACGGTTCGCTTTTCCTTTAAGATCTTTTCCATCTCCAGAAGATAACGGTCGCGGAAGGCCGGTGTGCTGATACGCTTGACCCACTCGGGGAGCAGACCCTGCACGATATTACTCTCGAATCCGAACTCCAAACGAAGGTTGTCGGAGATATAGAACATATTTTTTTGCAGATCCCCGAAATAAAAGTAGCTGGAATCGTTGTTTTGGGACATGGATTGAAACAGCGATTCAAAATCATGGTAGGTGGAGGAAATAAACTGATAGAAGATGCTTTTTGACCGTTCTTCCTCCGAACGGGGAAGCGGAACGCTGGTACGGCGGTCACGTCCGGGCACCAGACAATTCTTGGAATAATAGCTGCGTTTATCCTGATACATGATCTTATCTGCCTGTGAGATCATGGAATCCAGATCGACAGGGATCTTATCCGACCAGGCGTAGCCGATCGCGAT
>JARIAV010000292.1 GCA_029257685.1 Butyricicoccus sp. | reverse complement strand
GAGATCCTCATCGAGACCGCGCGCGTCTGGGCGGACGTGGGCTGCTTTGCCGAGGTACGGGACGGCCGTTACTGCATCTGCTCGGTGACCGGACCGGACGAATACAACGTGCTGGTGGACAACAATTTCTATACCAACCTCATGGCACGCGAAAACCTCAGAGATGCCATCGAGGCCGTGCATTTTCTGGAGCGGGAAGCACCGCAAAAGCTGGAAGAACTGCGCGCACGCATCGGATTCGACCCTGCCGAGCTGGAAGCATGGGACGCGGTCGCGGAAAAGATGTATTTCCCATACGACGAGACACGCGGCATTTACCCGATGGACGACGGCTTCCTCATGCGCAAGCCGTGGGACGAGCAAAAGATCCCGCCCGAAAAGCGTGCATGGCTCTATGAAAACTATCATCCGCTCTTTATCATGCGCCACCGCATGAGCAAGCAGGCGGACGCCGTCCTCGGTTTCTATCTGCATGGGGACTGCTTCTCCGAGGAGGAGATCCGCCGCAACTATGACTTCTATCAGGAGATCACCCTGCATCACTCCTCGCTCTCGACCTGTATCTTCGGCATCGTTGCCAGCGAGATCGGCTACCATGACGAGGCGTTCCGCTATTTCTCCGATTCCGCCCGCATGGATCTGGACGATTACCATAACAACGTCTATGCCGGTATCCATGCCGCCAACATGGCAGGCACATGGCAGGCGATCACGAACGGCTTTGCCGGAATGCGTATGCAGCGCGGCGGCAAGCTGTCCTTCAAGCCCCATCTGCCCAAGCAGTGGACACGGCTGGCGTTCCAGATCCGGTATCAGGGGGCGGTCATCCGTCTGGAACTGCAACCGGACAAGACCGGCTTCACCCTGCTGGAGGGAGACACGCAGACCATCTTTTTGAGAACGCCGTCGGGCGAGCGGGAGCTCGTGCTGGAGAAAGGAAAAACCGTTTATGAAAAAGTATAGTGCCATTTTCTTTGACTGGGACGGAACGGCGGTGCGCTCACGCAAAGCGCCAGCCGACCGCGCCTGCGCCGCGATGAAGCCGCTGCTGGCTGCCGGTGTCCCGCTCATCATCATTTCGGGAACGACCTATGAGAATATCGCAGGGGGACAGCTCGAACGCTTCTTTACCAAAGAAGAACTCAAAAACCTGTATCTGGGACTGGGCAGAGGGGCGTTCCAGTATGCCTACACGGAGGAGGGCAAGCCCTGTCTGTTCCGCACGGTGCTCCCCACGCGGGAGCAGCTGATGCAGGTACATCAGATCTGCTTCGACATCCATCAGTTTTTGCTGGAACGCTATGATTTCGCGACCGATATCGTATTCACACGCCCCAATTACTGCAAGATCGACCTCATGCCTGAGCATGACCGCGGCGACCAGCTGTTCATGCAGGACGGTGAGCAGGCGGCGCTGGCAAACAAGATGCAGGCGCACGGACTGACCGACGGGATGCGCACGCTCACCGGATTTGCCGCAGAGCGGGGCAAGGCATACGGTCTGGACATCGTTTCGACTTCGGACTCCAAGTATCTGGAGGTCGGGCTGTCCTCCAAGTCGGATAACGTCAACGTGCTCCTGTCCTATCTCATGGAGCAGGGCATCCAGCCGCAGGACTGCGCCTTTTTCGGGGATGAGTATGTGCGCATCGAGAGCGGAGATTTCGGTTCGGATGCGTTCATGATGACCCCACTGAGCGCGGCGGCGGACTTCTTCGACGTGTCCGAGATGACGGGCGAGCGTCCGCCCCATGTGACCGTGCTGGGCGGCGGCGTGGATGCCTTTTTGGAGTTCCTGCACGCACAGGCGCAGGCATAAAGCAAGGATCCGGTTTTGACTTTTTTTGAGATCCGTGGCATAATCAGCTAAGAACAGATCACATTTGAGAGAGAGCAGCTCCTGCCTTGGCAGGGGGTGCTCTCCTGCGCGTTTTTCATGAAATCGCGATGGGGAGGAAGAAAAATGGCGAAATACAAGATATTGCTCGTGGACGATGAGCGCAGCGAGCGGGAGGGCGTGTCCTTCCTGATCGAAAAATATGGCTATCCGCTGGAGATCCGGCAGGCAGGCAACGGCAAAAAGGCACTCGAATACATGGAGCGCGAAGCGTTCGATATCGTACTGACTGACGTCAAGATGCCCGTCATGGACGGGCTCGCGCTGGCGAATGTGGTTTCCAAGCAATATCCCGAAACCAAGATCATTATTTTCAGCGCATATTCCGAGTTCGATTTCGCAAAAAAGGCGATGGAGGCAGGCGTCGTCAACTATCTGCTCAAGCCCGTGGAGCTGGACGAGTTCCAGCGCTGCATCGAGGGGGTGCTCGAACGGCTGGAAAAGGAGCGGCAGGAGCAGACGAGCTGGGAGGTCGTGCGCGAGGCGCTGCTGCTCCGTGCATTTTCCGGAAAGCCGCTGAGCGCAGCGGAGACCGACGCCCTGCAAGGCATCCTGTTCGCGGAGGGGACGGCCTGTACGCCCATCCTGTTCGAGTTTGAGGACAACTATGTTGCCCAGCATGATACGAGACTCCAGACCATCCTGCGCCAGCATCTCGGAACAGTCGTTTTTGCCGAGATCGCTCCAAACCTTGCATACGCCGCGGTACAGAGCGGCACTGCCATCGAACAGCAGCTGGAACGCGTACTGCACGCCCTCAAAAGCGAGCATGAATGTCTCATCGTGGCAGGTACGCCCGTCCACACCGCGCAGGCGTTCCTCGCCGGTCTCGAACGGCTCAATACCCTGCGCCGCGATGTGTTCGGCTACGGCGACCGCATCCTGTTTGCCGATGACAGCGTAGACCAGCGCTATATCTATGCGCGCAACATCGAGGAGATCCGCAAGGAGATCGAGCGGTTCATCGAGCACATGGAGCCGGAAAACATCCTCGAGGGATGCAGCCAGCTGTGCGCGGTGATCCTTGAATCGGAATCCCTCAGCCGGATCTATATCACCCATCTGCTCTATTCCATCATCAAGGCACTCTTTGACCAGTATCCCGGCTTCGACAACGAAAAGACACTGGCGGCAGCGGGTGCGCTGTTCTCCGAAAAAAGCCCAAAGCAGATCTTGGAGATCTTCCTGTCCTCAGTCAAGTGCATCTTATCCGATGCCGCGCGGCGCGAGGACTCGGATCCCGATTTCATCATGCGCATCAAAAACTATATCCATAAGGAGTACCGCGGCGACCTCAGCCTGCTGGACGTTGCCAACGCCGTGGGGCTTGCGCCTGCATACGTCAGCCATGTGTTCAAAAAAGAGACCGGAAAGGGGATCGTCGAATATGTGGTGGAGGAAAAGATGAAGTACGCCAAGACGCTCCTGCGGGACAAGAGCCTCAAGATCGTACAGGTCGCGCGCAGCTGCGGCTATGAGAACCCCTCCTACTTCAACAAGATCTTCAAGGCCCACTATGGCATGACACCGACACAGTACAGGGACGGGATGGACAGATGATCGAACGCTTCAAAGATTATTTCGGCTCGGCAAACCTGCGGAAAAAGCTGTTCATCAGCTATTCCATGCTCGTTCTCATCCCCATCCTGATCTTCGGGATCTATGCCTTCCGCTCCGCGGAGCAGGCGTTCCTTGAGCAGACCAAGGTGGGCATGGAGGACACCGTGACCAGCATTTTCGGCAGCCTCAACAACAGCATCGAGCGCGAAAACGACAACATCAAATACTTTGCCTACAACAGCAACATCCGGCGCGATCTGGAATACGCCACCAAGGATATCAACGCCTTTGCCCGTCTGCTTTCCAGCGATATCGAGCCGGCGTTCTGGTACTTCATCACCTCGGATTCCAATCTGGAGGGCATCCAGATCTACAGCCCCTTTCTGGAGCAGAGCGTCGGACACTTTTTCCATCCCATCGAACGGGTGCAGGACACCGACTGGTGCAGGGAAAGTGCGCACGATTTCAGCGCGAAATGGCGCATCGAGGGCGAAAAAGCCCATGTCAGCCGCGCCCTGCTCGATGTCAATTCCTCCTCCCAGCGCATCGGGATCGTGGATCTGACCGTGAGCCTCAAAAAGCTCACCGGTGTCATCCGGCAGATGCAGCCGCATGACGGCGGCGCGCTGCTGCTCGACCGCGCCGGACAGGTGATCGCGCAGAGCGATTTCCCCAACGATGCACTGGAAGGGAAGATCATCGCCTACATTGGGGAGCAGGCACCGACCACGTTCACCCAGACCAAGCAGTTCATCCTGACCGGCGGCATGGAGACCATCAACGGCTGGAAGCTGTACTATTTTCGTGACCGCAGTGTCATCGATCTCCAATTGCAGCACATCCTCTTTACGACGCTGCTGCTCATCGTATTCGGCTGTTTCCTGCTGCTGGTGCTGGGGTCGATCCTGTCGGCTGCCCTCAGCAAGCGTATCCTCAAGCTGAAAGATGCCGCCGAGGAGATCAGCCGCGGCAACCTCAACGTGGAAATGGATCTGCGCTATACGGACGAGATCGGCATCGTCAGCCGCAGCTTTTCCTGGATGCAGGAGAAAATGAGCGATATGATCGTAGAGACCTATGAGCTGGGGCTGGAAAAGCGGCGGGCAGAGGTGCAGGAATTGCAGGCGAAGATCAATCCGCACTTCCTCTATAACTGCCTGTCCTCCATCAAATGGAAGGCCATCAAAAAGGGAGACGACGAGATCGCGGAGATCACGGGCATCCTTGCCAGATTTTACCGTACCACGCTCAACAACGGCAAGTCCGTGACCACCATCGCCAATGAGCTGGACGGCATCACCTCCTATCTGGAGATCCAGCAGCGCACCCATGACCACAGCTTCGACGTGGTGCTCGACTGCGCCGAGGAAGCACAGGACACCCAAATGCCCAACTTCTTATTGCAGCCCATCGTGGAGAATGCGGTCTGTCACGGGGTCGATGCCATCGAGGACGAGGACGTCCGCGGACAGATCCGGATTCGCTACCAGCCGGACGGGGCGTATCTGCGCTTCGTGGTCGAGAACACCGCGCCGGATGCCTCCACCGCGCAGCTGACCGCCGCCTTGCAGTCGGAAAGCAAGGGGTACGGTCTGCAAAACGTGCAGGAGCGTATCCGCCTGTGCTATGGCGATCCTGCGTGCGGCATCCGCGCCTATGCAAAGGACGGCATGGCCTGCTTCGAGGTCTGTATCGCACGGGAGCTGCGCGCGCTCGATCTGTGAACGCTCCCTTCCTGCGTTTCATGAAACACGAGTGGTGGATCCGATCGACACAAACGATCCGCTTTGCGCGAAAAACAACGGATTTTGGGGAGAAAATGTGTGCCGTGGGCGCTTTCCCTGCGCTCCGGAGGAAACAGAGTATTTCATAAAATATGGGATTGAAGAATTACGCGGGATGTTGTATAATATAGCTAACCAAATCTTTTTACAATTTTATTCATTTTTTCATACCGCGCAATCGCCGCCAAGATGGATCCCGCAGACAGGAATATTCCGATGCCCTGCGGATAAGATATTCAGGGGGCTCCGAGCCACCGGTGGACGATCCCGCCGCACGATCGCCCACGGACAGGTACAACGGGGAAAGGGGCGCCTGCGCCGTATGGAAAAAACGCACCGGATCCGTAACGGTGCACAAGGAGCCCGGCAGGGAATGCGTCGATCGCAGTCGGGATATTGGAGGGGTGCTTGTGACAGAAAAAGAAAAGAAAAACAACGATCAAACAAAAACGATGAGCTTGGCCGAACGGTTGCAGCAGCATATACAGACCCTCCAGTTCTTTGACGACAGTCTCGATGACTATATGTACATCTACGATCTGACCGCCGGACGCGTGTTCCTGACCGATAAGATCCGCGAGAAGTTCCCCATCCCACCCGCAGGGGAGGACGGAAACGATTTTGATGCGTGGAACGATATCGTATACACAAAGGATCGTCCGCTGATGGATCATTACCGAGATCTTTTGATACAGGGAGAGATCGACTCCTTCGATATCGATTACCGCATCCTCGACCGCGAGGGCAATAAGGTCTGGGTGCGCGTCAAGGGGATGTTGCGCCAGCAGGAGGGCACACAGGCCCTTTTGATCGTGGGGCGCGTTTCGGAAATCGTTTCGAGCGGCATGGTCGATCACCTGACCGGTCTGTTCAGTCGGGAAAAGTTCATGCAGGATGTCAAAGCCATCGCCAAGGAGCAGGACGGCTATCTCATGATCCTTGGCATCGACAATTTCCGCAG
>JARIAV010000263.1 GCA_029257685.1 Butyricicoccus sp. | reverse complement strand
ATAACAAAGCAAGCTTCGATGAGTTTGAAACCTTTGGAGGGGCACGGGAATGACCCCTCTCAAATGATAGATAGAAAGAGGAGGAGATCCTAATGTACTTCCAAACTACTGAGGCGCACGAGGCACTGCGTGCGCAGGTCCGCGAATTTGCCGAAACCGAGGTAAAGCCGATCGCGTTCATGCTCGACCAGAACAGCGAATTCCCGACCGAGGCGATCGAGAAATTCGGTAAGATGGGTCTGATGGGCATCCCGTATGCCAAGGAATACGGCGGCGCCGGACTGGACGTCCTGAGCTATGCCATCGCGGTCGAAGAACTCTCCCGCGTGGACGGCGGCACAGGCGTTATCCTGTCTGCCCATGTTTCCCTCGGCACTTACCCGATCGCTGCATTCGGCACCGAGGAGCAGAAGCAGAAATATCTCGTGCCGCTGGCAAAGGGCGAGAAGATCGGCGCATTCGGTCTGACAGAGCCAAACGCAGGCTCGGACGCAGGCGGAACAGAGACCACAGCAGTTCTGGAAGGCGATCACTATATCCTGAACGGTGAAAAGATCTTCATCACAAACGGCGGCGTTGCAGATGTCTATGTCATCTTCGCAGTCACCACACCGGATATCGGAACACGCGGCATCAGCGCATTCATCGTGGAAAAGGGCTGGGAAGGCTTCACCTTCGGCGACCACTATGACAAGCTGGGCATCCGCTCCTCCGCAACGGCACAGCTGCTGTTCAACAACGTAAAGGTCCCAAAGGAAAACCTGCTGGGCAAGGAAGGTCAGGGCTTCAAGATCGCAATGGCGACCTTGGACGGCGGCCGTATCGGCATCGCATCGCAGGCCCTCGGCATTGCACAGGGTGCATACGAGGCTGCGCTCGAGTATGCAAAGGATCGTGAGCAGTTCGGCAAGCCCATCGCGCATCAGCAGTCCATCTCCTTCAAGCTCGCAGACATGGCAACCAAGCTGCGTGCAGCACGTTTCCTCGTGTACAGCGCGGCAGAGCTCAAGGAGCACCATGAGCCATACGGCATGGAGTCCGCAATGGCAAAGATGTATGCTTCCGATGTCTGTCTGGAGATCGTAAACGATGCCGTTCAGATCTTCGGCGGCACCGGCTACCTCAAGGGCATGGATGTCGAGCGCGCATATCGTGACGCAAAGATCTGTACCATCTACGAGGGCACGAACGAGATCCAGCGTGTCGTGATCGCTTCCCACATCATCGGCAAGATCAAGGGCGGCGACGCTGCACCGGCAGTCCGCAAGCGCGGCCCGATCACCGGCGCACGCAAGAAGATGATCCTGAAGGATGGCACGGCACAGGAGCGCGTCGAGACTCTGGTTGAGAACCTCAAGAAGGACGGCTATGACTTTACCGTCGGCATCCCGCTCGATACCCCGATCGCGCAGGCAGAACGCGTGGTCAGCGCAGGCAAGGGCATCGGCAAGAAGGAAAACATGAAACTCATCGAGGAGCTGGCAAAGCAGGCAGGCGCGGCGATCGGTTCGTCCCGTCCGGTTGCGGAGACCCTGCGCTATGTACCGCTCAATCGCTATGTTGGTATGTCCGGTCAGAAGTTCAAGGGCAATCTGTATATTGCCTGCGGTATTTCGGGCGCAGGACAGCACCTCAAGGGCATCAAGGATGCTTCCACCATTGTAGCAATCAATAACAATGCAAATGCACCGATCTTCAAGAATGCAGACTATGGCATCGTGGGCGATGTGGAGGAGATCCTGCCGCTGCTCGCGAAGGCACTCGATACCGGCGCACCGAAGAAGGAAGCGCCTCCGATGAAGAAGATCAAGCGTGCGACCCCGAAGAAGCAGCCGCCGGCTTGGAAGCTGTATGTATGCAGCGGCTGCGGCTATGAATATGATGCTGGCAAGGGCGATCCGGAAAACGAGGTCGCAGTCGGCACACTCTTTGCAAAGCTGCCTGAAGAATGGGTATGCCCAGAGTGCGGCGAGACCAAGGATCAGTTCATCGAAGTATAAGATTGGAATACAATGAAGGAGGCTATCCCTTATGTACTGTGTTAGAAATGTGACAGAGGATCTATATTGGGTAGGCGCAAATGACCGCCGCCTGTCCCTGTTTGAAAATATCCATCCGATCCCGCGCGGTGTATCCTATAATGCATACCTGCTCATGGACGAAAAGACCGTGCTGTTCGATACCGTAGACTGGTCGGCATGCCGTCAGTTTTTGGAGAATGTCGAGCATGTGCTGGACGGCCGCAAGCTGGACTATCTGCTCATCAACCACATGGAGCCCGATCACGGCGCTTCCATCGAGGAAGTCCTGCTCCGCTATCCGGAGTGCCAGATCATCAGCAATGAGAAGGCGTTCCTGCTCATGCGTCAGTTCGGCTTCCAGATCGACGGCCGCACCATCGAGGTCAAGGAGGGCGACACCTTCTCCTTCGGCA
The DNA here is from genome assembly GCA_029257685.1 of Butyricicoccus sp. Taxonomy (GTDB): domain Bacteria; phylum Bacillota; class Clostridia; order Oscillospirales; family Butyricicoccaceae; genus Butyricicoccus. The sequence continues at coordinate 1,207 of JARIAV010000263.1, read as the reverse complement.
AGCATGAAGTGACCTTTGTGGCTGCACCGATGGTACACTGGCCGGAAGCAATGGTGACTTTTGATACCACCAACGGCGTTCTGTTCTCTGCGGATGCCTTCGGCTCGTTCGGCGCACTCGATGGCAAGCTGTTTGCCGATGAAGTGAACTTCGACCGCGACTGGATCGACGATGCACGCCGCTACTTCACCAATATCGTTGGCAAGTACGGCCCTCATGTACAGGCGCTGCTCAAGAAGGCAAGCACCATCGACATCAAGATCATCTGTCCGCTGCATGGTCCGGTTTGGCGCAAGGATCTCGGATATTTCCTCGAGAAGTACGATAAGTGGAGCCGCTATGAGCCGGAAGAAAAGGGCGTGCTGATCGCATACGCCTCCATGTACGGCAACACCGAGGCGGCAGCCGGTGCGCTGGCAGCCAAGCTGGTCGAGAAGGGCATGACCAATGTGGTGATGTACGATGTATCGAACACCCATGTTTCCTATCTGATCTCCGAGACCTTCCGCCTGAGCCATATCGTGCTGGCATCCGTGACCTATAATCTGGGCATCTATCCGGTCATGCACAGCTATCTGATGGATATGAAGGCACTGAACGTACAGAAGCGCACGGTCGGCATCATCGAGAACGGCTCCTGGGCTTGCAAGTCGGGTACACTCATGCGTGAGTTCCTGGACGAGCAGATGAAGGAGATGACCGTTCTGGACGACCAGCTGACACTGGCTTCCGCCCTCAATGAAAATGGCATTGCGGATCTCGACAGTCTGGCAGACAGCCTGATCGAGTCCATCCGGAACGAAGCATAAAAAGCATAAATACGAGAAGCAACAGGGTCTGTCACAGAATTCGTGTTCTGCGACAGACCCTGTTTTGTAAAAAAACGCGGTTGTCATTTGGAATATTGCTGCGCCAGCTCGTCCAGCGTGCGCACAGGCTGGGACAGTCCAAGGATACGGCTCACGGAATAGAGCGTTGGCTGGGTCAATCCGCAGAGGGCGAGCAGATCAGGGTCGGAAAAGACAGCATCGGGCGTGGTGTCCGCCACGAGTGTTCCGGCATGGAACAGCAGCACGCGGTCTGCCCACCGCCATGCAAAGTCCACGTGGTGTGTGGAGAGGAGCAGGGCGATCCCCTGAGACTCCAGCAGAGCTAGGTTTTGTTCGAGCTGCTGCGTATTCAGAGGATCGAGGCTGGAAGCCGGTTC
>JARIAV010000255.1 GCA_029257685.1 Butyricicoccus sp. | reverse complement strand
GCTGAAGAAGACCCGCCCTGCGGCGGAGGTCATACATTCACACCCTTGGGGCAAGACGCAGAAAGAATCCGACTGCGGAAAACCCGCCCGTGGCGGAGGTCATACTTTCACACCCTTTCGGCGGCACCAAGGTCGATCTGATGGAGAGGGATGGGGAGGATTCCAAAGGGCAGAGGAAACCGCAAGGTTTCCAGCTCTTTGGCCGCCGTCGCCGGCGCGACACTTCTCCCCTTGCTTTGAAGCAAGCCTATTTTGCAGAAATGAAAACCGGACGGATTTCCAAAAAATATTCTCTCTTGCTTTCCAAAGCAAATCTTTTTTGCAGAAAAGAAACTCCTACGGACATTCTAAAAAAGTTCCCCCTGCTTCTTGAAGCAAATTCATTTCGCACGAATGAAAATCCAACGGATTTCCAAAGAAAACATTTTCACTTGCTTTGAAGCAAATCCTTTTCGCAGAAAGGAAAACCAGATTATAGAAAGGATCCCCCCCTCATGGAATACCACTTACAAACACCTGAACTTCTCTTATCCCTGACCCCTGAGATCTTCCCCTCCGACCTCCCAGATGCCCTCGATCTGACACTCCATGTACGCGTCGCCTGCAACGGCTTTTCCGGATATGGAGAAATGGATCTCACCACTGGCGATCTTGTAGCATTTTCCGCTTCCCTCTCTGCCCTCTACGAAACGCTTTCCGGTCAGGCCGTCCTCAAAGAACCCTATGGTGATATGCACCTGACCTTCACAAGCACTCCCCGCGGACACATCCACCTTTCCGGCATCATAAGCCAAATGGGACAGGCAGGGGAACAATCAATTGTTTTTGCAACCGATTTGGAACAGAGCGATTTGCATACATTTTGTAACACCCTCGCGGACGGCTGCCGCCGTATATCCCCTTAACTCCCCCTTCCCCGATCGCCAAGCGATCCAAACATGAAAAAAAGGTCGTACCCCAACGGATACGACCTTTTTGATGTGTCTTGTCTTATTCAGCCTTCATCTTTGCGAAGCACTCGCTGCAATAAACCGGACGATCGGACTTGGGCTCAAACGGAACCTTTGCCTCGCCGCCGCAAGCTGCACAAGTTGCAGTGAAGAACTCACGGGAAGTGCTGCGTGCTGCGTTCTTGCGTGCGTCACGGCACTTCTTGCAGCGCTGTGGCTCATTCTGGAAGCCGCGCTCTGCGTAGAACTCCTGCTCACCAGCAGTGAATACGAACTCCTCGCCGCATTCCTTACATACTAAAGTCTTGTCCTGATACATGATTACTACCTCTCTTTGATTACCTCAAGTCCCTATCCCTTTTTGCGTTGCAGAAATGCTAGGAACAACTGAAAAAATATATTGCAAACAGGGGGAAACCTCCTGTTCACGACAAAAGAAATGGGGTATGTTCACCAAAGCAGGCGTGACCAATGACGATCAGTGGATCGCGGACGTGATGAACAGGGAGCACCGTCCAAGCCTTGGGGACGATGCAAAAGAGAAACCTGCGCCGCAGGGATGCGGGAAAAAATCAAAGAGAACGCGCTGACCGTGTGAAAAAGATCCCGAAAGGGACAAGGAGCCGAGCGGATTTCAAATCTTCCAGCGTGGGGCGACCAAGCGGAGGCACTGAAAAAGCATAGAAAAGAGCAGCTTTTTTACGCGCCAAAACTTGTTTTTATGGTTTCATTTCTTATCTGGCTTTCATTATATAGAATGTTTCGGCATTTGTCAAGCAATTTTTGTGAAAACTGAAAATAGTCACCAAAGGATAGAAAATATATTTGTGCGTATTTTACAATAGCGCAAGATATCCCCGATAAACTTCCGTGAGGCATACGAACGCGCTCTGTTCCCGAAATCGCTTTCGGGGTTTGTACGCGCCGTTTACGATCGGCTCACGCGCGACCGAAGGGGTATCCGCCGAACCTTTCGATGTCCCCTTTCCTCGTCCACTGTGGAGAACGCAGACCGCATCCCCCACAGTTCTGGCGCTTGATCCGGTCGTATCATCCAACAACCGATTCGATCACATCTGCGACCTGCCGTGCAACTGCCGACACCTGCTCGGCGTCCACGCCCTCGACCATGACGCGCACGAGTGCTTCCGTACCCGATGCACGCACGAGGATGCGTCCCTCGCCCAGAGCCTGCTCACCGGCTTTTATGGCAGAAGCCACCTCTGCCCGCTCGGCAATGGTACGCTTGTCGGCGTTGGGCACCTTGACATTGATCTGTACCTGCGGCCACGGAACGACCTCATCGGCGATCTCGGAGCACTTCTTGCCGCTCTCCTTGAGGATGTGCATGAACTGAATGGCAGTCAGCTGCCCGTCACCGGTAGACGCATATTCCAAAAAGATGACGTGTCCGGACTGCTCGCCGCCTAAAATATAGCCGTCCTTGAGCATCATTTCCAATACATAGCGGTCGCCCACGTTGGCGCACTTGATCTCCATGCCGTGATCTTTGGCGTACTTGTGCAGACCCATGTTGGACATGATGGTCGCAACGAAAGCATCGCCGCGCAGCTTGCCGAGCTTCTTCATGTGTGCGGCACAGACTGCCATGATGCGGTCGCCGTCCAGCACCTCGCCGCGCTCGTCTACGATGAGGCAGCGGTCGGCGTCCCCGTCGAATGCAACACCGATATCGTACTCACCCGTGCGCATACGCTCCTGCAAATTGCCCAGATGGGTCGAGCCGCAGCCGTCATTGATGTTGATGCCGTTTGGCTCATAGAAGCGCAGATCCGCCTTACATTCGAGCAGACGCATGAGGCGCGTGACCGTGGTAGAAGATGCACCGTTTGCGCAGTCCACCGCAACGCGCAGACCGCTGAGGTCGCCTTCCATGGTTTCTGCCAGATGGTCGGTGTATTCCACGACCGGATCGATGGTGGAGCGCAGCACGCCGCCCAGCTTCTCATGGCTCGCCTTGGGCACGGTGTCGAAATCGTCGATCAGTGCCTCCACGCGGCTTTCCAGCTCGTCGGAGAGCTTATAGCCCGAGCCTGCAAAGATCTTGATGCCGTTATACTCAAAGGAGTTGTGGCTTGCCGAGATGACGATGCCTGCATCTGCCTTGTGCTTGATGGTGAGATAGGCGATCGCAGGGGTCGGGATGACGCCCAGCAGCTCGACATCTGCACCTACCGAGCAGATACCGGCAACGAGTGCGCTTTCCAGCATATCCGAGGAGATACGGGTATCCTTACCGATGAGCAGCTTGGCTTTGCCGCCCCCCGTGCGCTCCTGTGTCAGTACATACGCGGCAGCCGCACCGATCTTGAATGCCAGCATCGCGTCCAGCTCGATATTCGCCACACCGCGAACACCGTCCGTTCCAAAATATTTGCCCAATCTATGACACTTCCTTCCAAACAAAGTGATTATAAAACCTGCTGACCATTGGGCAGTTCCAGCTTCAAATGGTCATAGGCGCGAAATGTAGCACACCGACCGCGCGGCGTGCGATTGAGGAACCCGATCTGCATGAGGTACGGTTCATATACGTCCTCGAGCGTGACCGCTTCCTCTCCAATGGTTGCCGCAAGGGTCTCCAGTCCCACCGGCCCGCCGTTATAGTTCTGGATGATGCTCGTGAGCATCCGGCGGTCGATGTTGTCCAGTCCAAGCGCGTCGATCTCAAGTGCCTGCAAGGCGAGGTCTGCCATTTCGCGGTTGATGATGCCATCGCCCTTGACCTGCGCAAAGTCGCGCACGCGCCGCAAAAGGCGGTTGGCGATACGCGGCGTGCCGCGCGAGCGGCGGGCGATCTCCAGCGCACCGTCATAGCGGCTATGTACGCCCAAAATGCCTGCTGAACGCGTGACGATCTTTTCCAGATCCTCTGGGCTGTACAGCTCCAGACGCAGCATGACGCCGAAGCGGTCACGCAGGGGGGACGTCATCTGTCCGGCGCGCGTGGTCGCCCCGATGAGGGTGAAGCGCGGCAGATCCAGACGGATCGAGCGGGCGGACGGCCCCTTTCCGATGATGATATCGAGGGCGTAGTCCTCCATCGCCGGATACAGGATCTCCTCCACGCTGCGGTTGAGGCGGTGGATCTCATCAATAAACAGGATATCATTTTCTGCCAGATTGGTCAAGATTGCGGCAAGATCTCCTGCTTTCTCAATGGCAGGGCCGGAAGTGATGCGGATATTGACCCCCATCTCTGCGGCGATGATGCCTGCAAGGGTGGTCTTGCCCAGTCCGGGCGGCCCATATAATAAGGTATGATCGAGCGGCTCGTTTCGTTGCTTTGCCGCTTCGATAAAAATTTTCAGGTTTTCTTTGACCTTGCTCTGTCCGATGTAGTCGTCCATCGTTTTGGGGCGCAGGGAGTTTTCCGTCTCGTCCTCCTGCATCTTGCGCGTGGATACGATCCGTTCATCGTCCGCCATGCCGCCGGAAAATTCGATACTCAAGCCATCACTCCCTTATCCCATCGCCATACGCTTGAGGCACGCGCGAATGATCGCTTCCGTGTCCGCGTATTCCTCGAGCTTCAGCCCTTCCAGTGCCTGCAGCGCCTCGGACTGCGCATAGCCCAGCACCATGAGCGCGGCGATCGCCTCCTGTGTGTGGTTGACCGATGCGCCGCCTGCTCCCGGCATTTCCAGAATGGGCGCACTGCCCTTTGCAGTCTCCAGCTGTTCCTTGCTCATCTTGTCGCGCAGTTCGAGCACGATACGCTGGGCGATCTTCTTTCCGATGCCCGGTGCCTGTGTGAGCAGCTTTTCATCTCCTGTGATGATGGAGAGGGCAAGCTGGCTCGGCGGCGCGATGGACAGGATGGCAAGGGCGGCCTTGGGGCCCACGCCCGAAACGCCGATGAGCAGCTTGAAGCAGTTCAGCTCCTCCTGCTCAGTGAAGCCATAGAGGTCGAACAGATCCTCCCTTACATGTAAATAGGTATAGAGCCGTGCCCGCTCTCCCATCTTGACCTGTGCAATGGTATGCTGTGAGGTGTGGCAGGCGTAGCCCACACCGGCACAGTCGATGACGCAAAGTCCCTGTTCGATCAGGGCGACCTTGCCTTCGATATAATAAAACATAGTTCGTAACTCCTTAACGATACAGCGCAGAGCGGCTCGCGTGTCCGTGGCAGATGGCAATGGCAAGTGCATCTGCTGCGTCATCTGGGCGCGGGACTTTGGCAAGCCCAAGCATCATGCGTGTCATTTCCATCATCTGCCGCTTTTCCGCCTTGCCATACCCGACTACGGATTGTTTGACCTGTGAGGGGGTATAGGAAACCGGTGTCAGACCCTTTTGCGCGAGGGCAAGCAGGATCACGCCGCGTGCCTGTGCGACCTGAATACCGGTGGTGATGTTGGTATTGAAAAACAGATCCTCCACGGCTGCCGCTTCCGGATGGAAGGTGTCGATGAGGGTGCACAAGTCGTCGTACAGCTCGCACAGGCGCAGGTGCATGGGTGCGCCGATCTGTGTGGTGATCGCGCCGTATTGGATGGGCGTAAAGCGATCCTTTTCATAGCGGACAATGCCATAGCCGATCGTCCCATATCCTGGGTCGATGCCGAGAATGACCATCGCGTTTTTTCTCCTTTGTATCTGCTCCTACCGCTTTTCCCTTATTTTCTGTGTTTTTCTGCAAATTTTTAACCTTTGCGCACAGAAAGCGCGGTATTGTATCGCATCTATAATATCACAGTGGGGCGGCAATGTCTACCAAAAAAACAAATGTTCCGGTTTCCTGTCATGTGTGGGCACGGCACGGCTTGACAGCTGTGCCGAAAACGGGTATACTAAAGGTACAAAAAAAGGGCGCGTTGCCGGTAGACGGTTATGCCCTCAAGAATTGTGTCAAATGACCGCTTCTCTTAGCATGGGGGCGGTCATTTTGCGTATGTAGTGAAAATCCACATAAACAATGCTGTACACAGCATGATTCGCAGCATCTTCTCATACATTGCGTTCACCCCCTTCCGGGTTGGAATGGGAGAACTCACCTCCTTTCCTTGGGAGGATCAGAGGGCAATCTAACCGCCTACCGCTGGTTTCGGCAGCGCGCTGAAAAAATATTCTTTTTTCCTATTTCTTAGGATATCAAGTTGTTCCGCTCTTTACAACATTTTTCGACAAGATTGGGTAAGATCGGGAAATCCGTTCGGTTTTTCTTTCTGCTAAAAAAGATTTGCTTCAAAGCAAATGGAAAGGATTTTGGAACGTCCGTTGCATTTTCATTTCTGCTAAATGAATTTGCTTGGAAGCAAAGAGCAACGTGTCGCGGCCGCGCGACGGCGGCA
>JARIAV010000089.1 GCA_029257685.1 Butyricicoccus sp. | reverse complement strand
ATAGAGTTGACGCTCGCAGAGGAGGAAGATGCATGACACAGCTGGAAGCTGTGCTGGAAGCGATTTTGTTTGCGGTCGGAGATGCCGTACCGGTCAGCCGCCTGATTACGGCGGCAGATGCCGAACCCGCGGCAGTGGCGCACGCCCTGCACACTTTGCAGGCACATTATGAGCAGGCAGGAAGCGGGATCGAGCTCGTCCGTATCAAGGATAAGGTACAGCTCTGTACCCGTCCGGAATATGCGGCGGCGGTACGCCGCGCAACGGAAAGCCGGCGGCCGCCTGCCCTTTCTGCGGCGGCACTGGAGGTCTTGACGGTCGTTGCCTATCGCCAGCCGGTCACACGCGCCTATATCGAGCAGATGCGCGGTGTGGATTCCAGCGGTACGGTCGCAAGCCTGTTGGAAAAGGGCATGATCGAGCCGTGCGGACATCTGGACGTGCCCGGCAGACCCACACTGTTCCGCACAACGGACGTATTTTTACGCACGTTCGGTATTTCGGGACTGACCGAGCTGCCTAAGCTGCCCGAATGGAATCCCGAGGAACAAATGGTCATGGGAGAAATGGAGTGACAAGGCGTGGCAAAGGTTTTCATGATCGTAGCGATCGTAGTGGCTTGCGTGCTGGGGCTTTTGCTGCTCCTGCTCTGTCTGCGGATCGGCGCACAGATCGAGGCGCAGAACGGCAAACTCACGCTGCGTGTGCGCGTGGGCCCGTTCCACAAGACCCTTGAGCGCAAAGAAGGCGGCAGGAAGTCGGGCAGGAAAACAGCACCGGACACACCGGAGCAGATGCAGAAGGACGCGCCGGAGGAAGAAGATCCCCCGTGGGCGGCGATGGACTGGGGCGACCTCATTTATGAGATCCTGGAGTTCTTCGATGCCGTCAAGGATCGTCTGCGGATCGATATCCTGCGTGTGCGGCTCATGCTCGCCACGGGGGACGCCGCAAAGACAGGGCTGTATCTCGGCGGTGCATCTGCGCTCAGTGGTATGATATACCCGTTTTTTGCACAAAATTTTAAGATAAAAGAGCTGTGTGTCCATGTGGACGGAGACTTTGAGGGGACGGATACAACGTATGATCTGTGCTTTGCCTGTTCCTTTCGCCCGATCCGCATGATCGCGGTCGGGATCCGGCATGGAAGCAGGCTCTATCGCATGGTCAAATAAAAAACAGTCTGTGGAGGCGAAGAAAATATGAGTGAACATCATCCCATTCAGGATCTCATGACAGAGACGATGGAAAAGATCAAGAGCATGGTCGATGTGGATACCACGGTCGGCACGCCCATCACCACACCGGACGGCACAACCGTCATTCCGGTCTCGCGCGTGACCTTTGGCTTTGGTTCGGGCGGCAGTGATTACCAGTCCCGCAATGCCAAGGACAACACACCGCTCTGCTTTGGCGGCGGTGGCGGCGCAGGCGTGACCGTGACCCCGATCTGCTTTCTGGTCATCTCTCCCACGGAGGGAACGCATGTGGTCGGCATCAATGCGCAGGCGGTCAATACCGCCGATCGTCTGGTCGAAATGATCCCCGGCGCAGTCGGTAAGGTATCGAGCTTCTTTGCCAAACGCGGTGAGGAGACCCAAAACCAAGCGGACGCGGACAAGACCCCGGAGGCGTGATCCCACCCCTGCACCTGCTGCATAATTTTGGGAACCTACTCATATACTGCATGAGTAGGTTTTCTTTATCGGCAGGCAGGAGGGGTCGCGATGCGGACATACAGGGCGAAATATATGGTTTGGGTGACGGTTTTCCTTGCGCTCGCGCTGGGGACACCGGCAAGGGCACTGAGCGCAAAAAGTGCGGTCGTGCTCGATGCAGACACGGGCGCGGTATGCTATGCGCACAATGCGCAGGAGGTGCTGCCCATGGCTTCGACCACCAAGATCATGACCGCCGTGTGTGCCATCGAATCGGGGGATCTCGATCGCGTGTATACGGTAAAACCGGAGTACACACGAACGGAGGGTTCGTCGATGTACTTGAAGCCGGGGGAGCAGCTGACCATACGGGACACGCTGTATGGACTGATGCTCATGAGCGGCAATGATGCCGCGCTGGCGATCGCGGGAGAATGTGGGGGCATGGAAGCCTTTGTGCAGCAGATGAACGACAAGGCGAAGACCCTTGGGCTGACGCACACCCACTTTGAAAATCCTAATGGACTGGATGCGGAGACGCACCACACCACGGCGCAGGAACTGGCACAGCTCACCGCCTATGCCCTCAAGAACCATGATTTTCGTGAGATCGTGGGCACGGCGAGCACCACGCGTGCCGGTCGGGCGATGGTGAACCATAACAAGATGCTCCGGCTGTATGAGGGCGCGATCGGGGTCAAGACGGGATTCACCAAAAAATGCGGCAGGTGTCTGGTGTCGGCTGCCAAGCGCAACGGACGCACGCTCATCGCGGTCACACTGAACGATCCGGATGACTGGCAGGATCATGCCGCCCTGCTGGATGATGGCTTTGCGCGATATCAGCCGGTGACCCTGCATGAAAGCGGCGCGATCGTGGGCAAGGTACCGGTCGAGGGCGGCACAGAGCCGGAGGTGTCCCTGTGCGCCGATCGCACGCTTACGCTGTGGCTCACGCCTGCGGAACAGGAACAGGTCGAGGTCACCTATCGCGGCAAACGCTTTGTCTATGCACCGGCGGTGCAGGGCGACTATTACGGAGAGATCGTATATCATATCGGAGACCATATCCTGAAAACGGATACCCTGACTTATGACAGGGACATCGAGCAGCTGCCGCCGAGGCCCGGACTGCTCACACGCTGCATGGACTTTATCTGCGGCCTGTTCGGTCTCGACAACACGGAAAAATAGAGAGAAATGGAGCTTCATTATGAAAGAAAGAATTCAAAAGATCATGGCACAGGCAGGGCTTTGCTCCCGCCGTGCAGCGGAGGAAATGATCCGTGCAGGTGCGGTGACTGTGAACGGGCACAAGGCAGGACTGGGAGACAGTGCCGATCCGGTGCGTGACAAGATCCTTGTCAATGGTAAGCCGCTGCGCCGCGCAGAGGAAAAGGTGTATCTGATGCTCAACAAACCGCGCGGCTACGTTTCCACCCTCAAGGACGAGCGCGGACGCAAGACCGTGCGTGAGCTGGTGCGCGGCTGCAAGGCGCGTGTGTACCCGATCGGGCGGCTGGACGCGGACTCCGAGGGCATGCTGCTCATGACCAATGACGGCGAACTGACCCTGCATCTGACCCATCCCTCCCACGAGGCGGGGAAGACCTATCTCGTCAGTGTGCGTGGTGACTTAAAGCGCATCACCGAAATGCAGGAGCCAATGGAGATCGACGGCTATACCGTGCAGCCTGCCGTGGTCTACATCCGCGATCAGGCATCGGATACCGAGGCACATCTGGAGATGACCATTCATGAGGGACGCAACCGCCAGATCCGCAAAATGTGTGAAAAGTGCGGTTTACAGGTGCGCAGACTGAAAAGGATCGCGGTTGGGGAGCTGCATCTCGATCCCAAGCTCGCGCCCGGGAAATGGCGTGCGCTCACACCGGACGAGATCGCATATTTGAAGGAATTTTAAGGGAATCCTGCAAAAAACCGATAAAAGCTCTTGCTTTTTTGCAGATGATTGCATACAATGGGAATAGACCGCTGCACCCTTACACCGGTGCAGCGTTTTTATGTAAAAAACGTGCCGTATGCCCAAAGGTGGCACGGATCAGAGGCTTGTTAACTGTTACGAAACGGTTGTAAAAGTTATAAACTTATCTGCAAGGCAAAAGGGCGAATCAGACCAGAAAATCAGTTGAAGAACTGATAGAAGGTGGTGATGATAATAATAAAGTCGATAAAGGTAATGTTGATTCCAAACAATAAGCAAAAGAGCAGGTTGTTTGCAAGTGCTGGTACAGCCAGATTCGCTTACAATTGGGCACTGGAGAGACAGCAGGAAAATTACAAGAACGGTGGTAAATTCATCTCTGACAATGATTTGAGAAAGGAATTTACACAGTTGAAGGAGCAGGAAAAGTACAGGTGGCTAAACGATTATTCCAATAACATTCCGAAACAAGCAATCAAAGATGCTTGCGACAGTTACAAAAGATTCTTTAAGAAGCAAGCAAAGCATCCTAGGTTCAAGAGTAAAAAGAGATCCAGACCCAGCTTCTATGTAGACAATGTGAAAATTCAGTTTTCAGAAACCCATGTAAAGCTGGAGAAAATCGCATCGTCCGCAAAAAAGAGCAGGGCAAAGCTGAACTGGATCAGGCTTGCTGAGCATAATAGAATTCCAATTGCTTGTAAGTACATCAATCCAAGAGTAACATTCGATGGCATCAATTGGTGGATAAGTGTTGGAATCGAATGTGAAGACAAGATGGGATTACCAAAGAATGGTGGGATTGGAATTGATTTAGGGATCAAGGATTCAGCCATTTGCAGCGACGGATCTGTTTATAAGAACATAAGCAAGACCAAAAAAGTTAAAAAGATAGAAAAGAAAAGACGCAGGTTGCAGCGTCAAATCAGTAGAAAATACGTAATGAATCAAAAAGGAGAGCGTTATTGTAAAACAAGCAACCTTATAAAGCTGGAAAAACAACTTCTGAAAGTGAATCATAGACGAACGAATATCCGTCATAATTATTTACATCATATAACTACAGATATAGTAAACAGAGAACCAATGTTTGTTGTAATGGAAGATTTGAATGTAAAGGGTATGATGAAGAACAAATATCTGGCGAAAGCGATCCAACAGCAAAGTTTCTATGTGTTTTATAGGCAGATGCAGTATAAGTGTCTGTGGAACAATATTAAGTTTATAGAAGTTGATAGATGGTATCCAAGCTCCAAGACATGTTCTAACTGCGGCTGCGTGAAAGACCAGCTAAAGTTGTCCGAAAGGAAATATGTATGTCAAAGGTGCGGATTCGTGATCGACAGAGACCGAAACGCCAGTATAAATCTTATGAAGTATGGTCAACGATCAATAGCCTGATCACTTGAACGATACGATTGATATGTACCGATACGTTAGTCGGGAATTTACGTCCTTGGAGTGTACAAGAACTTGCGAGTAGAATGATCGTCATTCAAAAGCATACACGATGAATAGGAAATGGAACATAAAAGTTTTACAGTTTTTTATAAGTTTTCAGTAACGGAGACGAAAAGGCACTGCTATGAATGATTTAATGAACCGAATTCAGTGCAATCTGCCAGAATTTTCCAAGGGACAGCGGCTGATTGCGCGTTATATTACAGAACACTATGACAAGGCGGCGTTCATGACGGCAAGCCGTCTGGGTGCTACGGTTGGCGTCAGTGAATCCACTGTGGTGCGCTTTGCCACCGAGCTTGGCTATGACGGCTATCCCCATTTGCAGAAGACCTTGCAGGAAATGATCCGCAACCGTTTGACGGCGGTGCAGCGCATGGAGGTCACGAACGACCGCATGGGCAACCGTGACGTTTTGCAGGCGGTGCTGGGCGCAGATATCGAAAAGATCCGCATGACACTCGACGAGATCGACCGCGATGCGTTCCATCATGCGGTGGAGGCGATCACCAAGGCACGCCGGATCTACATCCTTGGCGTGCGCTCTTCTTCTGCGCTGGCCAATTTTCTGGGCTTCTATTTCTCGCTCATCTTTGAGAACGTACAGCTCGTGCATACCAATACGGTCAGTGAGATCTTTGAACAGATCCTGCGGGTCGGGCCGGAAGATGTCTTCATCGGCATCAGCTTTCCGCGCTATTCCAAGCGCACGCTGTCCGCTATGAAGTATTCCAAGGATCAGGGGGCGAACGTTATCGCCCTGACCGATTCCGGACTGTCTCCGCTGACGCGCTACGCCGATCATGTGCTCATCGCCAAGAGCGATATGGCATCCTTTGTCGATTCGCTGGTCGCACCGCTCGCGGTCATCAATGCGCTGATCGTTGCCGTGGGCATGAACCGCCAGCAGGAGATCGAAGGCACATTCAACAAATTAGAATCTATTTGGGAAGAATATCAGGTTTATGAAAAACTGGAGGATGAATAAATGACGATCGCTGTGATTGGAGCAGGCGCGGCAGGACTGATTGCAGCTGGGACCGCCGCAGAGGCAGGCGCAAAGGTGATCCTGTTTGAAAAGAACGCGAAGGTCGGGCGCAAGGTCATGATCACCGGCAAGGGCCGCTGCAATGTGACCAATAATTGTGATGTGCAGACCGTGCTTGCCAATGTGCCGGTCAATCCGCGCTTCTTATATTCTGCGCTTGGCAAGTGCAGCCCGCAGGATATGATGGAATTTTTTGAGGAACAGGGCGTACCGCTCAAGACCGAGCGCGGCAACCGTGTATTTCCGGTGTCGGACCGCGCGCTGGACATCGTGGACGCACTGTTTTTCTATGTCAAGCGGCTGGGTGTGCAGTTTGCGTTCGAGGAGACCGTGCAGGAAGTGCTCGCAAAAGAAGGACAGGTTTCGGGGGTGCGCACCGATCATAAGACCTATGCGGTCGATCGCGTGATCGTGGCAACGGGTGGTGCCTCCTATCCGGCGACCGGTTCGACCGGAGACGGCTACCGCTTTGCAAAGGCGCTGGGACACACCATCGTGACCCCACGTCCGTCCCTCGTGCCGCTCGTGTCCGCAAGTCCGGTCTGTCAGAAGCTCATGGGACTTTCCCTCAAAAATGTACGCGTGACCGTGTTTGAAAATGGGAAATCCATTTTCGAGGACTTTGGAGAGATGCTGTTCACACATTTTGGCTTATCCGGCCCACTGATCCTCTCCGCGTCCTCACACATGCGCCATTTTGGGAGCAAGACCTATCGCATCGATATCGACTTGAAGCCGGCACTGGACGAGAAAACACTGGACAAGCGTCTGCTGTCCGATTTTGAAAAATATAAGAACAGCGATTTCATCAATGCGCTGGGCGAGCTGCTGCCGCGTAAGCTGATCCCTGTCGTGATCGAGGGATCCGGCATCGATCCGCGCGTGAAGGTACATTCCGTCACCAAGGCGGAGCGTCAGCGGCTGGTGCGTCTGCTCAAGGCGTTCCCCGTGGAGATCTCGGGGGCACGGCCCAATGATGGCGCGATTATTACGACAGGCGGCGTATCCGTCAAGCAGGTCAGCCCCAAGACGATGGAGTCCAAGCTGGTACAGGGGCTGTACTTTGCAGGCGAGGTGCTGGATGTGGACGCGTATACGGGCGGCTTTAATTTGCAGATCGCCTGGGCGACCGGACGGCTTGCAGGAGAACACGCCGCAAAGGAGGAAAATACATGAAGCATACTGGCATCGCGGTTGCCATCGATGGGCCTGCCGGAGCAGGGAAATCCACCATCGCACGCGCAGCCGCAGGACAGTTGGGATTTATTTATGTGGATACCGGCGCACTCTATCGCACCATCGGGCTTGCGGCATACCGCCGCGGCATCGAGGGCACGGACAGCGCACGGATCATTGCAATGCTGCCGGAGATCACGGTAGATCTCGTGCATGAGGACGGTGTGCAGCATGTTTTGCTGGATGGCGTGGATGTGTCGGCAGAGATCCGCACGCCGCAGATCTCGATCTATGCGTCGGAGGTGTCCGGCGTGCCCGAGGTGCGCGCGTATCTGCTGGAGCTCCAGAGAACGCTCGCGCGCAAACATTCGGTCATCATGGATGGGCGCGATATCGGAACGGTCATCCTGCCCCATGCACAGGTCAAGATCTTCCTGACGGCATCTCCGCAGGCACGCGCGGCACGCCGCTGCGCGGAGCTTTGCGAAAAGGGAGAGGCAGTCACCGTGGAGGAAGTGCTGGCGGATATCGAAGCACGCGATCAAAAGGATGCTTCCCGCGCCGTGGCACCGCTCAAACAGGCAGAGGATGCCGTGCTGGTGGATACCAGCGACCTGACACTGGAGGAGAGCATTGAGGCGGTCCTTGATGTCATCCGTACCACGATGGAGAGGGCGTGATCCCCTATGGCAAAATTCCATCTGTGGTTCCAGAAGATCGCACTGCCCATCGTAGAGCTTTCCTTCCACCTGTATTTTGGGGTGCGTGTCATTGGCAGGGAGAACCTGCCCGAGGGTGGCTGTGTGGTCTGCCCCAATCATACGCAGAATTCCGACCCCCCGATCGCAGCCGTCGCCATCTCCAACCGCTACCAGACCATGTGCATGGCGAAAAAGGAACTGTTCGATATCAAGGGACTGGGGCCGCTCATCACATGGCTGGGCGCGTTTCCGGTCGATCGCTCGCGTGCCGACCTGACAGCGATCAAAACCGCGCTGAAAACGGTAAAGGACGGCAATAAGCTGCTCATCTTCCCACAGGGCACACGCGGCGCAGGAGAGGACGAGGCGAAGGATGGCGCGGCGATGCTCGCGATGAAGACCAAAGCACCCATCGTCCCCATGTACATTTCCGAAAAAAAACATTTCCGCTCCCATGTGACGGTTATCATCGGGGAGCCGTTCCTGCCCGATGCGGGCAGCCGAGATTACAGCGCGCTTTCGCATGAGATCCTGCACCGGATCTATGCCCTGCGCCCAGAGGAGGATGTATGAGCCGCATTACAGTTGCAGAGTCTGCCGGATTCTGCTTTGGCGTGCGCCGCGCGGTAGAGCTTGCCGAGCGGGAAGCGGCACGCCATCAGGTGATCTACTCCTATGGAGAGATCATTCATAACACGCATGAGATCGAGCGGCTGTCCGCGCTTGGTGTGCGCACAGCCGAACACATCGACGATATTCCCGATGGTGCTGCCGTGCTCATCCGCGCCCATGGCGTGTCCCGCGCAGTCTATGCGGCGTTCGAGAAAAAAGGCTGCACCGTCTATGATGCGACCTGCATTTTCGTCTCCCGCATCCACCGTTATGTGGAGCAGGAATCGGCGGCAGGACGGAGGATCATCATTTTAGGCAGCAGAAATCACCCGGAAGTACTTGGAATCGCCGGTTGGTGCGAAAATGCGCTGGTTTATGAAACTTCTGAGCAGCTTTTAGAAGAACTGGACGCTTCCGGACTTGCACCGGACACGCCGATCAGCGTGGTCGGTCAAACGACCCTCAATCGGGCAAGTTGGAATATTTCTGTGAAGATTCTAAAAAAAAGGTATACAAACTGCAAAATATTTGATACAATATGTAAAGCTACGGATGAGCGTCAAAAAGAGGCTCGTTCGCTTGCCGGAAGATCGAACTGTATGGTTGTGATCGGGGACAAAAAAAGCTCGAACACCAAGCGCCTGTACGAAATCAGCGCTTCTCTCTGCCCACGCGTCCTCTATATCGAGGATGCCACCGAATTGAGAAAGTCAGATATCAAGGCACTTCGTGGCCTGACTGTGGGCATTACCGCAGGCGCGTCTACTCCGGCATGGATAATTAAGGAGGTCAGTAACAACATGATGAGCGCAGAAACGAAAATTGAAATGAATGAGGATTTCGCTGCAATGCTGGAGGAATCCTTCAAAACTTTAAATAATGGTGATAAGGTAACCGGCACTGTGATCGCGGTCACCCCAACTGAGGTACAGGTCGATCTGGGCGTGAAGCACACCGCTTACATCCCGGTTTCCGAGATGTCCGATGATCCGGCTTACAACGTAGAAGAGAACGTAAAGGCTGGCGACGAGATCGAGGCTGTTGTCGTTCGTGTCAACGATATGGAAGGCACCGTTACCCTGTCCAAGAAGCGCGTAGACCAGCTCAAGGGCTGGGAGAGCATCGAGGCTGCAAAGGAAGAGCATACCGCAGTTGAGGGTACCATCATCGAGGAGAACCGCGGCGGTGTGGTTGCGATCGCATTCGGCGTTCGCGTATTCATCCCGGCTTCCCAGACCGGCGTGCCGAAGGAAGAGTCCATGGCACAGCTGCTCAAGACCAAGCAGACCTTCTACATCACCGAGATCAACCGCCAGCGCAAGCGCGTTGTTGGCTCTATCCGTCAGGTTGCACAGGAAGTACGCAAGGCTGCTGCTGAGAAGGTTTGGGAGACCATCGAGGTTGGTTCTGAGTACGAAGGTACCGTTAAGAGCCTGACTTCCTACGGCGCATTCGTTGACATCGGCGGCGTGGACGGCATGATCCACATTTCCGAGCTGTCTTGGGGCCGCATCAAGCACCCGTCTGAGGTCGTTTCCATCGGCGATCCGGTCAATGTATATGTCATTGCACTGGACAAGGAGAACAAGAAGATCTCCCTCGGCTACAAGCGTCAGGAGGACAATCCGTGGAACATCTTCACCACCAACTTCCAGGTTGGCGATACTGCAACCGTTAAGATCCTGAAGTTTATGCCGTTCGGCGCATTCGCAGAGATCGTTCCGGGTGTAGACGGCCTGATCCACATTTCCCAGATCTCCGATCATCGCATCGCAAAGGCTGAGGAAGCTCTGACTGTTGGTCAGGAAGTGGAAGCAAAGATCATCGACATCAACGATGAGAAGAAGAAGGTTTCCCTGTCCATCCGTGCCCTGCTGGTTGACGGCGAAGACGAGGAATAATTTCATTCTGCACGATAAGGCACTCCGTTTGGAGTGCCTTTTTTCGTATCTGCCGCACATGGACGGGCAGCCCTGCATAGGATAGAAGCAGGAAAGGGGTGGCGCGGTATGTATCGCAGACGAGTGAACACGGGAAGAATGCTGGTCTGGATCACCATTCCCTTTGTGTGCGTGATCGCGCTGATCCTTGTACTCAGCGGCTTGCGGCCGATCGTGCTGCAATATGCGGAAAATTATATGATCCATGAGGCGTCCTTTGCGCTCTATCAGGTCATGACGGATACGGTCTATGCGAATCGGGCAGAATATGAGGATCTTGTGCAGCTGGAACGGGACGGGGAACAGGCGGTGACGGCGCTGCGCACAGACGGGATCGCCGCAAGTCACCTCAAAATACAGATCGCGCAGGCGGTACATGAAGCACTGGACAAGTTGGAGAAAAGCGAGGTCAAGATCCCTCTGGGCACGCTTTTCGGAACCGATCTGTTCATCGGGCGCGGCCCGACCGTCAAGATCGGTGTGTCCGGCTTGGGGAACGTCCAGGCAGACTTTATCAGCGCGTTTTCTGATGCAGGCATCAACCAGACGCGTCATCAAATGGTTTTGGAGGTCAAGGCGAATATCCGCATCCTGACACGGCTTGGGAGCGTGGATACGGTGGTAAGCAATCAGATCGTGGTTGCCGATACCGTGATCGTTGGGCATGTACCGGAGCAGTACACCTATGTCAATGATGGAGAGCAGAGCATTTTGGG
>JARIAV010000236.1 GCA_029257685.1 Butyricicoccus sp. | reverse complement strand
TGCCTGTGCAGTGCGCTCCGGATCGGCGAGCGGGAAGTGTTGTGGGATTTTTTACAGCCCGATCTGCACAGTACAGAGGAATTCCCCGCGCGTTTTGGTGCAGTCATGCTGCTGCAAAACTTTGTGACGGCGGCCGATCTTCCACATACCCTATCCGCTCTGGCACAGATCCCAGCACGTGGATATCATGCGCGTATGGGCGTGGCGTGGGCATATTCCGTGTGCGGTGTGGCGTTCCCGCAGGAGACGCTTACTTTTTTGGAGACAGCCGGACTGGATGACTGGACGCACAACAAAGCTTTACAGAAGATGCTTGAATCACGCCGTCTGCCGCAGACCCTGCGAGAGACCGTTCAGATGCACAAGCGAAAAGGGCGCGGCGGCAAGCCGCAATAAAAAAGTGTTCCACCGCGCATGTGTGCGGTGGAACGCTTTTTATGGGGGATCGATGTTGGGAAATCAAACTGTGCCATTTCGCTTCTTCAGAGCAGCGATATTTTCCTCCACCTTCTTCTTGCTCAGCGGATAGATGGTGACAAGGCACAGACCGACTGCGACGTAGAGCAGGCCAGGGAACATGGTTGCGACTCCGTAGATCTTGTCAGCGACCTCGGCAGTCTGAACCTGCACGGTGGAATCGTAGCCGGCAAGACCGAGTGCCCATGCGCCAAGACCGCCAGCCAACGCCTGTCCGATCTTTCGGGCAAAGGAATAGATCGCGTATACCGTACCATCCTCACGGTGACCGGTGCGCACCTCCTGATCGTCGATGACATCGGTGATGAGTGCCCAGATGACCATGTTGAAGAAACCAAAGCCCATGTAGGCGATGACATAAACACCAATGAATACAGCGACAGAATGGGTGTGCAGGAAGTACAGCGCGATGCAGGCTGCACCACCGATGAAGCAGCCCACTGCGCCAAGCTCACGCTTGCCAAAACGGCGAGAGAGCGGAACAACGAAGGGAGCCAGAATGAAAGAAGGCAGGATGCCGAACAGACTCAGCATGGACAGGCCAGCCTTGTCGTTGAAGTAGTCGATAAAGACATACTGGTTGACGGACTGTGACATGAGGGAGCCGAGCAGCAGGAAGATCGCAGCTGCGATGATGCCGATGAGGGCGCGGTTGGTAAGGGCTTCTTTGAGAGATTTGCCAATGCTGGGGGCCTGCTGATTGACGATGGGCTCTGTCTGGACGCGCTCAGTCGTCATATAGTAGCAGAGCAGATAGCAAACGATCGCGCATGCAGAGAATACACCAGCAATAAGGGTGAAGCGGCCGCCGTGTACGATCTGGTTGCCTGCTTCATCCGTAGTATAGACAAGGAGCGGACCGCCGACGGAAACGATGAGGGTCGCGAGGGATGCACCGACGCTGCGGAAGGTGGACAGAGCCGAACGATCATCGCTTTCGCTGCTCAGTACGGATGCCATAGAGCCGTAGGGGATATTGATGGAGGTGTAGAATACACTGCCCCACAGGATGTAGGTCACGAACATGTAGATGACCTTGATCGTCATGGACGCATTTGCCAGCGCAGACTGATACATCAGGAAGCTGGAAATGGCGACAGGTCCGCACATGCGGCGGATCCACGGACGGAAGCGGCCATCTTTGGAAGCCTTCACACGGTCAACGATCTGTCCCATTGCGACATCGGTGAAGGCATCGATGCAGCGTGCAACGAGGAACAATGTGCCTACAAGCCCCATGCTGATCCCGAGCACCTTGGTATAGAACACCATGAGGAAGGTGCTGGCAAACAGGAAGGTGAAATCATTGCCAAAGTCGCCGAACATATATCCGACTTTGTCCCTTAGCCCAAAGGGCCGGATTGTTTTTTCGTTCTTCATCTCAGTTTCTCCTATCTTCGAGTTCCCTCTAGGAATTATTTTCTTGATAGTAACGCATTTTTTATTGCCGTAGTGAGTAAATTTTTTTGTTTTTTCGGTATTTTTTTTAGATTCTGTTGAAATGCGGGCAGAATTCTTTCATAATTATCATGTGATTTTATAGCTGTTTTGAGGAGGATAATATGATAGATTCACAAGAATTTGATTTTTTCTCCAGCCTTCTCACGGACCTGAAGCTTCCCTATCGGCTTCTGCGATCATCGGAAGATCTGAACGGCTGGTTTTCTGCCTATCTCAATCCGCTCGACGGAGAGACGATCGCAAATACTGCACCTGAATTTAAGGAATTTACCAGTATTTATCGAAGCAAAACCGTCTATCGGATTCAAAATTTCTGTTTTTATTTCCTGCTGTTCCGCGTTCCGGATCCGGAACAGACCACATATCTTGCCATTGGCCCCTATGTGCTTTCTCATGTGCCGTCCATCTATCAGTTTGCAGCACCCGAGGATTGGAGCAATGATATCCCCGTGCTCGATGATGAGGAAATGCTGCTGACGATGGTGGGCACGTTCATCAAGCGTATCTTTGCTATCTCCGATCCGTTTCCGCTCAAGAATATCAAGATCCCGGAAACCTCGGATGTGGTCTCGGTCACGGAGAATATCCCATATGGTAGTTTGGAAGATCCGATGCGGAATATTCGTATTTTGGAAAAGTATTATGAAAATGAGACCGAGCTGCTCAAGATCGTCCGGCATGGACAGTGGCACAAGGCGCAGACCTTCCTCAATACGATCTTTGACCAGAAGGAATTCAGCCACCTGCATCCGTGGGAAAATTCTCTGGAATTCAACCGCAATCAATCACTGGCACTCAATACCCTTTTGCGCAAGACCGCAGAGTTTGCCGGTGTCCATCCCATCCATATCGAGAACCTGTCCGCACAGTTTATCCAGAAGATCGACCACGCGACCTCGGAAAAGGATGTCCTGTATCTGCATCGCGAGCTGATCCGCAAATACTGCCAGCTGGTACAGACCCATTCGCTCAAGGGCTACTCTCCGATCGTGCAGAAGGTGCTGACCTATGTCAGCTCCAATCTGTCAGGCGATCTGACGCTCAATACGCAGGCCAGCCTGCTCAACGTCAATCCGAGTTATTTGTCCGCACTCTTCAAAAAGGAGACCGGACTGACCCTCACGGAGTATGTCAAACAAAAGCGGATCAAGCATGCCGTGTTCCTGCTGACCAATACCGATCTGCAAATTCAGGTCGTGGCGCAGTGCTGCGGCATTGCAGACGTCAATTATTTTACCAAGGTATTCAAAAAACAGCTTGGGAAAACGCCGAAGGAATATCGAGACGAAATATTGGCACCATAAGCGAGCAGGGGAACCAAAACGGATCCTGCCTCAAAATTTTACGATAGTTTACAAGAATTGTCCTCACAGGTGAAATTTTGTCTGTGATATAATGCAAACAATGCGATATGCTTACAGGAGGTTTCTTTATGAGACGATATCTTACGTTACACGACAACTGGTACTTTACAAAGCAGGAGCAGGCAGAAGTCCCGACTGCGCTCCCGACCGATTGGGAAACCGTATCCATCCCGCACACATGGAACGCGCTGGATGGTCAGGACGGCGGAAATGATTATCATCGTGCGCCTTGCTGGTATGTCAAGGCACTGGATCTGCCGCAGGTGCCGGAAAATACCTGTGTATATGTGGAATTTGAAGCAGCTTCTGCATATTGTGAGGTCTATGTCAATGGCAAGAAGGCTGCAAGTCATGCGGGCGGTTACAGCCGTTTCCGCGCAGAGATCTCCGCACTGCTCACGGAAAAGGAGAATATCCTTGCAGTCATGGTAGACAACAAGCATCAGGATCATATCTATCCGCAGATGGCAGACTTCACCTTCTATGGCGGGATCTATCGAGACGTCAAGCTGGTATGCGTTCCCAAGACCCATCTGTGCATGGACTATTACGGATCGGAAGCCCTGACCGCAGCTTCCGAGATCGTCGGCGATCATCAGGCCCGCCTGACCCTGCACGCGTATGTTTCCGAGGCGGAAGCACTCGATCAGCTGCTCTTTGCGATCCATGACGCAGAAGGGAACCTCGTTGCAGAGGTATCCCGTCCGGCAGAAGCAGATACCCATGCAGAGCTGCTGCTGTCCGACCTGCATCTGTGGCATGGGGTAAAGGATCCGTATCTCTACACCGTCAAGGCCATGCTCCTGCGTCACAATGAGGTGCTGGACGAGGTGACCGTGCGCCACGGCTTCCGCTCCTTCCATGTCGATCCGCAGAGAGGCTTCTTCCTCAATGGAGAGCTGACCCCGCTGCGCGGCGTTTCCCGCCATCAGGATCACCTGATGCTGGGCAATGCGCTCACAAAGGCACAGCATGAAGAAGATGCACGCCTGATCCGCGAGGTCGGCGCAAATACCATCCGTCTGGCGCATTATCAGCACAGTCAGGACTTTTACGATCTGTGCGATGAGATGGGCTTCATCGTATGGGCAGAGATCCCGTTCATCAGCCGTATGAACAACGCACCTGAGGCACATCAGAACTGCATCGAGCAGATGAAGGAACTGATCTACCAGAACTTCAACCACAGTTCCATCTGTGTCTGGGGCATTTCCAACGAGATCACCATTGGCGGAAACACCCCCAAGCTGGTAGAAAACCTCAAGGAGCTCAATGCGCTGGTCAAGGAGCTGGATCCAACTCGCCTGAGCGTGATGGCACAGCTTTCTGCCCTGCCCAAGGAAGACGAGCAGAACCAGATCACCGATATCGTCAGCTATAACCATTACTTTGGCTGGTATGTTGGCACGTTGGAGGACAATGAGCAGTGGCTCGATTCCTTCCACGAAATGCACCCGACCCGTGCGCTGGGTATTTCCGAGTATGGCTGTGAGGGCATCGTGACCTATCATGAGGACGAGCCCCAGCCGGGTGACTACAGCGAGGAATATCAGGCGATGTATCATGAGCACATGGCGAAGATCATCGATGCGCGTCCGTGGCTGTGGGCGACCCATATCTGGAACATGTTCGACTTCGGCTGTGATGCCCGCAATGAGGGCGGCGTTGCAGGACGCAACAACAAGGGCCTCGTGACCCTTGACCGCAAGGTGAAGAAGGATATCTTCTATCTCTATCAGGCTTATTGGACGACTGCGCCGATGGTGCATATTTGCAGCAAGCGTTACGCAAAGCGTCACAATGAGACCATCGATGTGAAGATCTACACCAATGCTCCGGCGGTTTCCCTCTATGTGGATGGCGTGTTCGCAGGGAAGAAGGACGCAGATCATGTGGTCGTATTTGAGGGTATCGAGCTGCATGACGGCTTTACGACCATCACGGCAAAGGTAGAGGGCTGCACCGACACCACCGCATTCGAAAAGGTGGCAGAGCCATTCGCGCCATATCACTTTGTAGAGGACAAGTCTGAGACCGGTGTCACCAACTGGTTCGATGATGTGGATCTCGATCAGGAGCGCGAGATGACTTTCAAGAGCGGCTTCTATTCGGTACAGGATACCGCAAAGGAGCTGCTGAAAAGCAAGGAGGCTGCGGATATCCTTGTAAATGCCCTGAGCAGCCTCATTGGCATGAAGCTCAAAAAGTCCATGCTGGCTGTGATGGGGGATAACAGATTCTGTGATTCTGCGGAAGCATTCCCAAGCAAGGCAGAGGATACCCAGAAGGCGCTGGCGTATATCAACGAAAAGCTCCAGCAGATCCCCAAGGAATAACCGGATCCCCCGCATACCTGCCGGAAAACGATAAAAAAAGATAGCCATAAAAAACCCCATAGAGGACGGGCGTGCCCGTCTCCTATGGGGTGTTGCATTGCAAATAAAAAGGTACACGATTTTGGGTCGTGTACCTTTTTGCGTTTTATTCGTGTATGGGGATCAATATGCGACGCCCTGCCAGATCATGGCCTCGCAGACCTTTTCAAATCCGGCAATATTTGCACCAGCGACCAGATTGCCCTCCATGTTGTAGCGTGCAGCGGCTTCCTTACAGGACTTATAGATATTGACCATGATGCCGTGCAGCTTTTCGTCTACTTCATCGAAGCTCCAGGACAGACGCTGGCTGTTCTGGCTCATTTCCAGACCGGAGGTCGCAACGCCGCCTGCATTGGCAGCCTTTGCAGGGCCGAACATGACACCGGCAGACTGGAATGCTGCAACTGCCTCTGGGGTAGACGGCATGTTTGCACCCTCGGCGACTGCCTTGACACCGTTTGCGATGAGGGTCTTTGCTTCCTCTCCGTTGAGCTCGTTCTGGGTCGCACACGGCAGCGCGATGTCACAGGGCGTGCTCCAGATCCCGCGGCAGCCCTCTACATACTTTGCAGACGGCACATAGTCCAGATAAGTCTTGATGCGTGCGCGCTTGACTTCCTTGATCTCCTTGATGACCTGATAGTCGATGCCGTTTTCATCCACGATATAGCCGTTGGAATCGCTCATTGCAATGACCTTGCCGCCGAGCTGTGTTGCCTTCTGGCAGGCATAGATCGCAACATTACCGGAACCGGAGATCACGACCTGCTTGCCTGCAAACGAGGTATCCATATCATGCAGCATTTCCTGCATATAGTAGCAGACACCGTAGCCGGTCGCCTCGGTACGCGCCAGAGAGCCGCCGTAAGACAGCCCCTTGCCGGTCAGGACGCCGGTGAATTCGTTGCGCAGACGCTTATACTGACCGAACAGATAGCCGATCTCACGCGCACCTGTGCCGATATCGCCAGCCGGAACATCGGTATCCGGTCCGATATGGCGTGCAAGCTCGGTCATGAAGGACTGACAGAAGCGCATGATCTCGTTGTCGCTCTTGCCCTTGGGGTCGAAGTCAGAGCCGCCCTTGCCGCCGCCCATCGGCAGACCGGTCAGGCTGTTCTTGAAGATCTGCTCAAAGCCGAGGAACTTGATAATGGACTGGTTGACAGATGGATGCAGACGCAGACCGCCCTTATAGGGGCCGATGGCGGAGTTGAACTGGATACGCCAAGCGCGGTTGACCTGTACCTTTCCGGCATCGTCTACCCAAGAAACACGGAAGCTTACGATGCGTTCCGGCTCTACGATGCGTTCGAGGATACCGTTCTTTTCGATCTCCGGACGCGCTGCGATCACAGGCTCGAGGGACTCGAAAACCTCACGTACAGCCTGAAGGAACTCCGGCTCGTGCGCATTGCGGGCAGCCAGACCTTCATAAACGCGGTTCAAATATTCGCTCTTGAACATAATAAGTGACCTCCATTATATTTTAGGATCACAGGGACGGCGAAAGCCGCCCTGTCAGGTTCGTTTGGTTGCTTTTATTTTATCATGCAGGAATCACAGAATCAATTCCTTTTGTCTGATAAAATGGGAAAGAAATCATAAAATCTATCTGCCTACCTGCTCTATTATCTGACAAGTTGCATAAAATAAACCTTGTTTGCATGGATCCCATCATTTTGAACGGAAAAAAGAGTGAATATGCAGGAATGGCG
>JARIAV010000228.1 GCA_029257685.1 Butyricicoccus sp. | reverse complement strand
GAGTTCATACATTCACACCCTTGGGGCATTGCCATTGCCTATCTGATGGAAGGGAGTGTGGGATTCATAAGGGCAAGAACCGTAAGGTTATAGCCCTTATGCCGCCGTCGCGCGGCCGCGACACGTTGCTCTTTGCTTCCAAGCAAATTCTTTTCAGCAGAAAAGAAAACCCGACGGACGTTCATGACTTGGTCGAACAAGTCGACCACAGCCTCGCCGGAAATCGACCCACTGGGTCAATTTCTATTTCGGCAAGGCTTTTTGCTTTGAAGCAAATCTTTTTTAGCAGAAAGGAAAACCCGACGGATTTCCAAAAAACATTCCCTTTGCTTGAAAGAAAAATCATTTCGCATAAATGGAACTGCTATCACAGTTCCAAACCCTCCGCAGTCTGTGGAACAGAATCACCGATCCAAAAGAAAAGGCTGTCGGAAAATTCCAACAGCCCTCTCTGTTACAGTGCCGCACTGGACAAATGCGAAACAAATGCCTGCATCTGCTGTGGGGTGGTGATCGCATGCACCTGTGTGCGGATCGCTTCTTTCTGCTGCGGCGTACAGCCTGCATAAAAAGATGCGGCCTCGGCATCTTGTCTCAGCAGCAGATCAAAGACACCTTCTCTTGCGTTCTTGCGCTCCATATCCATCACCTCAAAAGCAGTATGTCCAGCCACCCACCATCCGATTCCATTCAAATCTTGGAAAAACGATCACTTCACAACGCGGTATCCTGCATCTACAACGAGCGGGCGCGCGAACATCTCCTGCACAGCCGCTTCATATTCACGCAGATGCTTGGCTTTTCTGATCTTTTTGAGGATCTTTTCACTGTTTTCAAACAAACAATGCTGGTAATGCCACAATTCTTTCATTTTAAACAGTACCGGTGTCTCTCCAGATAAAGTCTCCTGATACACGGCATACAGTTCATCATGGAACCCACGCAGCCGCGCAAGCTCCAAAACCCCTTTCCCTCGGATCTGGTTGCCGAGGTCGGGATTTGCGATCCATCCCCGCCCCAACATGATTCGATCCACATCTGGAAATCCTGCGCAGAATTTTGTAACATCCTGTGCCGTAAAGAGATCTCCATTGTAACAGACCGGGTGCTTGCAGGTGGACAATGCCTGCGAAAATGCCGCCTGATCCACCGCCCCCTGATAGAGATCTTTCTGCACCCGTGCGTGAATAATGACCTCGGTGAGCGGATACCGGTTATATACCGCAAGGATCGCGGCAAATTCCTGTGCATCCTCTATGCCAAGCCGTGTCTTGACCGATATCGCCCCCGCCTTGCATACGGTATCCAGAAAGCGGTCGAGTGCATCGAGATCGGCAAGAAAGCCTGCACCCTTGCGCTTGACGACCACCGTTCCCGATGGACAGCCAAAATTCAGGTTGACCTCGGTATATCCAAGCGCATTGAGCTGTTCGATCGCCCAGACACACTGTTCTGCATGGTTGGTGAGCAGCTGCGGCACAACACACAGCCCCGTATTATTTTCAGGGGCAATGTCTTTCTTCTCACGCGAAGTGAATTTATAAGTCTGATTGGGCACGAGGAATGGGATAAAATAGCGATCCGCCGCACCGAACCACTTTGCATGGCTCTGCCGAAAGGCATAATTGGTAATGCCCTCCAGCGGGGCAAAGGATAGCTGCATCGTGATATTCTCCTGTATGTTATGATTTCATCTGTGCGATCTCGTCCAAGATCTTGCTCTGGGCATCATCGAACAAAATCGCCTGATTGTGTCTGTAATAGGCTTCACAGCCGCAGTTCTGGATATACCATGCCGTGTAGAAGTTTGCCGTCAATTCGGTTGCAAACATAACCATTTCCTGACTTTCCCCGACCGATTCTTCCAGAAAACGGAATACATTGTCCAGCCCCTGTCCGGCTTCCGTGATCGCCTGCGTGCGGGATTCGGTCTGTGCCCCGAACCGCTCTTTGACCAGCGCAAATGCGGCTTCTGCATCGTGTTCTCCCTGTACTGCATGGAGATACTGCTCCAGTATCTGCATTTCCTGCTGGATCCTGCGGGCACTGTCTCCATCGAGCGTTCCTGCCTCACGTCCTGCTGCAAGCGCATGCCCTCGTTCGGTCAGGATCGCAGTCAGGGCCTGATCGACTGCCGTTGTAGTCATTGCCCCCTTGACACGCGTGAGATCCGCATACAGTGCATCGGTCAGTGCATCCTGCTGCCATGCAATGCGCGTGCTTTCGCCCAGACGGGACAGCAGCAGACCCAGAACACTCAATTTTTCATCGAATGGTGCTGCACGCAGCTCGGAAGCGCGTACCGACTCCCAGCGTCCGGAGAGGATCTCATCGACGCGGTATGCACGCTGATATTTATAGTAAAGCTCCAGATAGTTAGCAAAATCCTTTGCGATGCGCGGCAGCTGGATATATTGCCCGATGAGCTCCCGATCCACGGGCAGGTCGAGTGATTCATACACCGTGAGCAATGCCGCCAGATCCTCCCAGCCGCGGGCAGTCGCAAACTGCATCCCCTCTGCGCCCGATTCGATCTGATAAAAGTTTTCCTTGCGGATATCCAGATAGGAAATGACCGCGCCATGCAGTCCGCGCCGATAGGCGTATTCTTTCCAGACGGCAAAATCCTCGTGTACATCGATCCGGCGCACGCGGTCAAGCGTTACGACATCGAACTCACGCACGGATTTATTGTATTCCGGCGGATTGCCTGCCGCAACGATGATCCAGCCCTCGGGCAGCTTCTGGTTTCCGAACGTCTTGCACTGCAAAAATTGCAGCATCATCGGGGTCAGCGTTTCCGAAATACAGTTGATCTCATCCAAAAAGAGGATCCCTTCCTTGACCCCTGTGCGCTCCATCAGCTGATGCACCGATGCCAGGATCTCACTCATGGTATAAGATGTGACTGCATACTCCTCTCCGCCATAGGTATGGTGCTCGATATAGGGCAGTCCCAATGCACTCTGTCTCG
Source organism: Butyricicoccus sp. (assembly GCA_029257685.1). GTDB lineage: Bacteria > Bacillota > Clostridia > Oscillospirales > Butyricicoccaceae > Butyricicoccus. The sequence goes on along the minus strand of JARIAV010000228.1, from coordinate 8,759 downwards.
TATGGTGCGTGATGGTGTATGCCACCAGCCCGATGCCCGTCTCTGACGCGATCTGCTCCATGATCTGTGTCTTGCCGATCCCCGGAGGGCCCATCAGCAGGATGGGACGCTGCCGCACAGACGGGATCTGATATGCGCCAAAGGGATCTCGTGCCAGATAGGCGCGAATGGTGTGTATGATCTCCTGTTTTGCCTGTTTGATATTCATAGTTTTCCTTCCATTTCCAGTTCATCTGCATCTACGACCACACGGATGCCCCACGGCGGCACGCGCTCCGGATATCCCTGATCGGACAACATCACAAACGCCGCCTCGTATGGGGGACGCTTTGCAGGATAGATCCCCAGGCCATCGGTAAAATAGAGGACACCGCGCAGATTGTGGAATGCGCCGCTCTGCCGCAGCTCGTCCACACGCGCAAACGCCGGACGGAAATCCGTCGCACTCTGCCCGATGAGCGTGAAATCCTCCATATACTCTGCCAGCTCGCGCGTGTTCGAGATATGCTTTTCTGCACGCACCTGATCGTCGCACTGTAAGATATAGAGATTGATGTGACGGAAAAAGTTTTCCGTATCCTTGAGCAGTCCATAGGTATAGGACAGGAATTGCCGGACAAGCGCACCTGAGGTTGACATCGAAGTGTCGATCACGATGACGAAATCCGAAATGCGCTTGACCTCGTGCGTTTCCAGCGGCTCAATCAGGGGCAGGTTGCCATAATGCCGCAGGCCGTATGCATAGTATCCATAATCAAAGCTGTCTGCATCGACTCCCATTTCCTCTCCCAGCACCGCAAAGCGGCGCAGGAATGCCCGATAGTGATCGGTCGGACGGGTCGCGATGCGCAGCTGCTCCGTGATCGCCTCACCACCGGCGGCGGATTCGGTCATCACGGTCTGCATCCCCGTCTGCACCCGCTCGGCGACGCGCGGCCATGGATCCTCGGACTCCTGCTCCTCCGGCGTTTTTTCCCACAGGCTGTGGTCATCCTGCAAAAATTCCTTTGCCCATGTTGCCTTGTCATATTCCGAAAGCGGATTCTGCCGATAGTACCGATACAGGGATTCCGCCGTCAGGACAGGCATGGTGTCCTGCAAAGTGCGATATAGATGCATCCGGCGCACGCTGGGTACATCTGGCGCAAGACAGCGATAGTCCAGCGCGTCCAAAATGCTTTCCACCGCGATATCACAGCACAGATCCCATAGTTCCCCATCCCTGCCCTTTTTCTTGGCAGGATGCCGCAGCATACAGTGCAGGATAACATGCAGATAAGCACGGCATACCAAGCTCCGCTCGCGCTCATAGCGTGATGCGAGCCATGCTCCATTATAATAGAGCACCTTGGTGTCGGTCGCAAGGGCAGGCGTATCATACGCCGCGGAAAACGGCAGGGCACACAGGGCGGCGTCTAAAAACGGCAGGTTCAAATACAGTTCGTTTCGGGCAGCCCCCAAGATCTGCTGCCCAATGGTTTGCCACGTTGGCTTCAATCGTACACGCCCCTTTTATAGGTCATATTGTTTTTGTGTGGTCGGTGTCCGGCTGCCGCCCAGTGCGGCCAGCAGGAGTCCCAAGATCTCCGTCTGTCTGGTCTGCCGTGCGTGATCGCACGCTTTGTGCAGATCCTCTGCCGAGACGACACCCAGATGCAGCAGGGCATGGAGGCCCTGTGTGTCCTGTGCATCGATCAGCATGCAGGCTGCGAGGGCTGCATGGGCGCGCAGACAATCCACATACAGCGCATGCGCCGCTTGCGAGACCCCCACACACCAGCGCAGACGCAGCAGTGCCACACGGACGGCTGTTTCGTAATCCTGAATGCGCAGCAGGCGTTCAAACGCCATATCGTATTGACTGAGGGATAAGATCCCATTTTGGAAGCACTGGCGATAGGAATAGCCTGCCCCCTCGATCCGACGCTGAAAAATATGCGCCGGTGCGAGATCCTCCCACTGCTCCTGATAGGGTGGGAACAGCAAATGCACCTCCCCTGCCCCAAATGAAAGCTGTACCTGCACCTCGCCGCTCGTCTGCCCCAGCATTTCCTGCAAGCAGGTATGCCCCTGTGCATCCCCATGCAGTGCCAGCTCGGAAAATTCCGAGCAGTTCATCAGCGCACCATGCCCGATCTCCCGTACACCGACCGGCATTTCCATACGCCGCAGATGGTAACAGTTGTAAAATGCATAACTTCCGATCGAACGCACGGTATCTGGCAGGATCACCTGCCGGATCGCCTGTGCATCATGCACAGGCGGCTTTCCGCCGCCGCAGGTCAGGTGGATCTTTGTGACCTCCTTGCGGGAAAGATCCGGTTCACGCGCGGCACATACATAGTCAGCCAGCCCGACCACGGGAACCCCCTCGATCCGGTCCGGCAGTCTCAAGATCGCGTCACACGTCTGACAGCGCAAGATATCGTATCCGTCTGCTTTTCGTTCGCAGAACAGCAATGCTTCGTTTTCACCAATGATCTGTTTCATAGCTTCTCCTCTTTTGTTCTTCTTCATCTTACTCCAAAGGCGTTTATGCGTCAACGGCAATCGAGCACTTGTAGCAGAACGCAAAAAATGGTATACTATTTTCCATACCAATTCTGTCACAAAACACCGGAGCTCCGGTATGCTGACACAATCAGAGAGGAGAACCCCCATGATTCCAACTTCAAAAGCAACCTTTCGCCGTACCGTTGCCGGACTGCTGCTCTGCCTGTCCCTGACTGCCTGCGGCACACAGACCGGCAACACTGCTGCCAAGGTCAGCGACGCCGACAAGCAGGCGATCGTGCTGACCGCAAACGGTGTGGACTTCACCGCTGAACAGTATGCGGCATCTTATCTGTATAACCTGAACCGTATGGATAACATCCTTGGCATGTACGGGCAAAAGACCTCCGCGCAGATCACCGACAAGGAGGAGCGCGACAGCTTTTCCGAAAATATCGCCCAGCTTGCCAAGCAGCAGCTCGTCTATCTCTCCGCCTGCGAGGCAAAGATGAAGGAAAATGGTCTGAGCTACACTGATGCAGAGATCGACGCGGAAATCAAGACGCTCGCCGACCAGATGGGCGGCGATACCGGACTGGACACCTACCTCAAGGATATCGGACTGACCCGCGACCAGTACCGCGAATTTGCCAAGCTCAATGTCATGATCCAGAAGCTGCGCGAGGACTTCAACGCCAAGAACCCGAACGCTGCGAGAGAAGCCTTTGACAAGGACTATCTGCGCGCCAAGCATGTACTGGTCAAGACCGTAGATGACAACAATGCGGAGCTTCCCAATCAGGACGCGCTCAAGGCCAAGGCAGAGGATATCGCAAAGCGTGCCAAGGCAGGCGAGGATTTCGATACCCTCATCAAGACCTATAACGAAGATCCCGGCATGGAAAGCAATCCGGACGGTTACGTCTTCACCGATGGCGAGATGGTACCGGAATTTTACGAAGGCACCAAGGCTCTGGCAAACGATGCTGTGTCCGATCCGGTCAAGACCTCTTATGGCTGGCATATCATCAAGCGTCTGCCGCTGCGCGATGCGGATTTTGAGAGCAAGAAAGCCATGATCGAGGAAAAGGCATTCTCTGACCTTGCGCAGACATGGCAGGATACTTCCAAGGCTGAGGAAAAAGAGGGACTTTCCAAGGTGAATCTGGACACGGTTTCCGGATATCTGGCATAATATGGGGCACTGCATCTCATTTCTGGTGCAGTGCCTTATTTTTTTACGATCCATCCTGCTTTTCCCATATCTTCTTGTGTTTATCCGATATTATGCTACAATAAAAGCACGAAAGAGATCGAATGGAGGTTTCGCCATGCCTGACCTTGTTTTTCATGAACTGAGCTATGCAGAGATCGTTCTGCGCATCCTCCTTGCCCTGCTTATGGGGATCGCGGTCGGGGCGGAGCGCGGACGCAATCATCATCCGGCAGGGATGCGCACACACATGCTCGTTGCACTCGGTGCCTGTGTCGTTATGATGGCAGGCGAGCTGCTTTTTATCCAATTCCACCCGCTCGGCGGCATTCCCGATCCGGCCCGTATGGGAGCACAGGTCATCTCCGGCATTGGTTTTCTGGGAGCCGGTACCATCCTGCGCGAAGGGCTGACCGTCAAGGGGCTGACGACCGCTGCAAGCATCTGGGCGGTCGCCTGTCTTGGGCTGACCATCGGCGCCGGATACTACGCCGTCGCGCTCACCGGTGCCGCCGCCGTCTATGCCACGCTGACGATCTTTGAAGTGCTGGAGCGGAGGATCTATGCTTCTCACCATAAAACGCTGGTCATCTCCGTGTGGTGTCATGATCTTCCCGCACTGATGCACGCCCTGAACCAATATGCAGCCACATACGAGGCCTCCCTTTCACACGTTCATTTTGATGAGGAACAGTCGGGTATGTATCATCTCGCCTCCACCCTCCTCTTTCACGGCGCACATCCCGAGCAGGCGCAGGTGCTGTTTCTGGAAAAGCTCAGCGGTGATCCCAATCTCATCAAGCTCCGAAGCGCACAATATTGACGGGATAGGCTTGCACCATTCGGCAAAATATATTAAAATTCTATTATACTTTATTTCCCATTTCCCAAAAGAATCTTGATACAAAGAAAAGGGGTAATTTGATTGAACATCTGGCATGATATCGATCCGGCGCTCATCACACCGAACTGCTTCACTTCGGTCATCGAGATCCCTGCCGGCAGTAAAAAAAAGTATGAGCTGGACAAACGCACCGGTCTGCTCCGATTGGACCGGATCCTTTATACCTCTACTCATTATCCTGCAAACTATGGGTTTATCCCCCGTACCTATGCAGACGATGGAGATCCCCTCGATGTGCTCGTACTGTGCTCCGAAACGCTCGATCCCTCCATCATGGTCCAGTGCTATCCGGTCGGTGTGATCCGCATGGTCGATGGCGGCTGCTGTGATGATAAGATCATCGCAGTCGTAGAACACGATCCAACCTGGAACTTTTATAAGGAATATGGCGAGCTTCCGCCCCATATCGGAAGCGAGATCGCCCACTTCTTTGAAGTGTACAAGCAGCTCGAAGGACGCACCACGGCGATTTCCGAGGTGCATGGCAGAGAGACCGCCGAGCAGATCATCTCGGAATGCATGGAGCGGTATCTGGTGCATTTCTGTGGAAAACGTCCAGAATTGGATAAGCATTTGCAGGGTGCAGAATCCTGTTCCGAATGACACATCGAAAAAAGCATTGAATTTGGTACATTTCACAAACTTCGATGCTTTTTTCTCTTTCTCTCGTTCTTTTTCGTACATTTTCACATATTTTTGCAGAATGTTCAGAATCCCTTGACACTAAAAAAACGATATGTTATATTTATGTAAGTTAGTTCCCGTTAACTATGCGATTTTATGAAAAGGGGAATATCTATGAAATTATCGGGCGCAGAACTCGGAAAAGAGTACATCGTAAAGGAGATCCATACGGACGATGAGGAGCTCAACAGCTTCCTGTTCTCCTTGGGCTGCTACAGCGGGGAACCCATCACGGTCGTTTCTCAGATGCGCGGCGGTTTTGTTATTTCCGTCAAGGATGGACGCTACAACATCGACCAGAACCTCGCAGACGCAATCATTTTAGAAGATTAAAAACTATTCCCAAACTATTCTTCGTGAATAGTTTTTAATTGCTCTGTGAGTTAGCTCTAGCTAATTCTAATTTTGTCTCTCAAAATAATAAAAAATATGGAGGAAAAAGTTATGCGCATTGCTCTAACAGGCAATCCAAACAGCGGTAAAACCACCATGTTCAACGCACTTACCGGACGAACCGAACGCGTTGGCAACTGGGCGGGCGTTACCGTCGACAAGAAAGAAAGTCCAATCAAAAAGTCTTTCTTTCAAGGTGCAGGGGACCTGATCGCGGTCGATCTTCCCGGTGCCTATTCCATGTCTCCCTTCACCTCGGAGGAGAGCATCACCAGCAGCTACGTCAAGAACGAGCATCCGGATGCCATCATCAACATCGTGGATGCAACCAACCTCAGCCGAAGCCTGTTCTTCACCACACAGCTTCTGGAGCTTGGCATCCCGGTCGTTGTTGCACTCAACAAGAGCGACATCAACGCAAAGAAGGGCACCAAGATCGACGCGGAGAAGCTCTCTGCCAAGCTGCACTGTCCTGTCATCGAGACCATTTCCACCTCGGCTTCCGATGCAGGTCTCGCAGCTGTCGTCTCCAAGGCGGCTGCTGCTGCCGGACAGACACAGGAAGCACCTTACATTCAGGGCAACATCAATCTGCATGACAAGGCAGAGGTCGAAGCCGCTGACCGTAAGCGTTTCGACTTCGTAAACGGCATCGTGCGCGAGGTCGAGACCCGCGCCGTCCTGACCAAAGACAAGAACAAGCAGGACAGCGTAGACGCGATCCTGACCAACAAGTGGCTGGGGATCCCGATCTTTGCACTCGTTATGTGGGCAGTGTTCGATATCTCTCAGGCACGTCTCGGCCCCCTGCTTGCAGATACCCTCGTCGGCTGGATCGAATCCTTCCAGGAAATGGTTGCCGGCATGGTAGAAGGCGCATCCCCGTTCACACAGGCTCTGCTTGTTGACGGCATCATCGGCGGCGTTGGCGCAGTCGTTGGCTTCCTGCCGCTCGTTATGGTGATGTACTTCCTGATTTCCCTGCTCGAGGACTGCGGCTACATGGCACGCGTCAGCGTCGTTATGGACCCGATCTTCAAGCGTGTCGGTCTTTCCGGTAAGTCCGTCATCCCGATGGTCATCGGTACCGGCTGTGCGATCCCCGGCATCATGGCTTGCCGTACCATCCGCAACGAGAGAGAACGCCGCACCACCGCGATGCTGACCCCGTTCATGCCCTGCGGCGCAAAGCTGCCGGTCATCGGTCTGTTTGCCGGTGCATTCTTTGGCGATGCATCCTGGGTCGGCACCCTTATGTACTTTGTTGGCATCGTACTCATCTACCTCAGCTCCCTGCTCGTTCTGAAGATCACCGGTCACAAGTACCGCAAGTCTTTCTTCATCATGGAGCTGCCGGAGTACAAGATCCCAAGCCTCAAGCGCGCGACCATTTCCATGTTCTCCCGCGCAAAGGCATACATCATCAAGGCTGGTACCATCATTCTGGTCTGCAACGCAACCGTTCAGATCATGCAGTCCTTCACATGGAACCTTCAGGTCGTTGAAGAGGGCATGGAGCACACCTCCATCCTCGCAAGCATCGCAACTCCGTTCGCAGTCCTGCTCATCCCGCTCGGCTTCGGCGTATGGCAGCTTGCAGCCGCAGCGATCACCGGCTTCATCGCAAAGGAAAACGTTGTTGGTACACTGGCTGTCGTTTATGGCTTTACCCGCTTCATCGGTGACGAAAACGCACTGATCGGCGGACAGGATCAGGTCGCTGCAACGATGGGTCTGACCGCAGTTGCTGCACTTGCTTACCTGATGTTCAACCTCTACACTCCACCCTGCTTTGCTGCGATCGGCGCAATGAACTCCGAAATGCAGAACAAGAAGTGGCTGTTTGGCGGTATCGCGCTTCAGCTTGGCACCGGCTATGTCATCGCTTTCCTCGTTTACCAGATCGGTACCCTCATCACTACGGGTTCTCTGGGCGAGGCATTCGTACCGGGCCTGATCGCAGTTGCTGCAATCGTAGGCATTGTCGTTTCCCTCATCATGAAGGTAAACAAGAAGATCGACGCAGATTATGCACTGGATGGAAATCTTGCTCAGAGAAGCTAAGGAGACACATCTATGGATTGGATCATACTTGCAATCGTAGGCATCATCGTCGGTTGCGCCGTTGTCTATATCGTGAAGGCAAAAAAGAAAGGCGTCAAATGCATTGGCTGTTCCGCTGGCGGCGGCTGTCACTGTAACCATGACGACCATAAGAGCAGCGCGGAAGGATCCTGCAGCTGCGGCTGTCACGAGCATACAACGGAAGAACATTCCGAAAAATAAGATCTTGGAAAGTCCATCGGATCCCGATGGGCTTTCTTTTTTCAAACTTCAACCTTCCTCTTTGGAGCTTCTGCCCTTTTCCCCTCAGGAGAATTGCAAATTTTCAAATTTTATGCTACTATATACAAAGAAGGCTTCTTCTGCAAATTGCTGCCATGACAGAGAACGGAGGACCCGAATGCGTATCCAAAAATCTGCTGAGGACTATTTAGAAACGATCCTGCGCCTGACACTCCAAAATGGTTCAGTGCGTTCTATCGATATTGCCAATGAGCTGGGCTTCTCAAAACCCAGTGTTTCGACTGCTATGAAACGCCTGCGGGAAAACGGATATATCACCGTAGAGCAGCACGGCTGTATCCAACTGACCGCAAAGGGACAGTCGATCGCAGACAAGATCTACGAGCGTCACATCCTGCTCACGCGCTATCTGATCGAGCTCGGCGTGTCTGCCGATGTTGCAGAGCAGGACGCCTGCAAGATCGAGCATATCCTGAGTCAGGAAACATTCGACCAGATCCGCGCCCATACCGTCAAAAAGCCCGAATGACCCCCACGACTGTTCCCTGCCATTTTTCTTCAAAGTTCGCTTTGTACGATCTTCCAATAAATCATTGATATTTTCCATAAAAATATCAATGATTTTTTTGTTTTTTGTCTGTCTTATCCAATCTAACCCCTTGCTTTTTGTAAGATATGTGATATACTATATATTGAACGAAAAAATCGGATGGAGGCAATGAAAATGAACGTTCAAAGAGAAAAATCATTACTGCGCCACGGTTA
>JARIAV010000172.1 GCA_029257685.1 Butyricicoccus sp. | reverse complement strand
AAATATCAACCCCCTCTACAGGATCGATTACGAGTTTATCTCCATCTTCACGGATCTCCAACTTCTCCATTACAGAGCTCGCATCCTGAATGGTACTGGGTGCTACCTGATACACCTCAAACTCATACATGGATATATTATTCCAATGGTCATTTTTATAATCTTCTATATACACACGCACATATTGCGCTGTCACAACTTGATCGAAATCAATTTTTTCTACTAAAGCATCAGGCTTGACCTTGTCTCGAATTGTTTTTTGGGTAGTCCATGTAGTCCCATTATCAGAAGTCTGAATCAAATAGTGAGAAGCACTTGGCTGCTCCCAATAAATCACAACACCACCGATACCATGCGCTTCACCAAGATCATACGAAATAGTTGGGTTCTTCACATTCGTATGTGTTGCCCATCGTGATTCTTTGCTCGTACGATTGCCATCACGCGCCTTATCGGCATTGAAATTTTCTGCTTCTACATCAGATGCAGTTGCTTTAACGCCTTTCAGCAGTGCAAGGTTTGTACGATCAGACAGCCTACGCGTCTCATTTGTTGGAACCAACTCAAGTGCTTTGGCGCTGCCATAGACCTCCAGCTCCTGCACCCCAACAGACTTTGCATCTTCGGTCGGCACGATGCGCAGGCGTAAATGCTGTGCATCTGTCGGCTTGGAAAAGACAAGCGTTTCTTCCTTCTGAGGCTCTGTGATCTTATGTATCTGTTCCTCCCACTTTGTTCCATCAACAGAGGTCTCTACAAAATACTCCTTGATATCGCTGACAGAATCCCATACCACACGAATACCTTCAAACGTATGTGACGTTTTGAAATCATAGGACAGCCAAGCATCTTGTCCATCTGCCTGTGCTTTCCATATCGAATCCGCCCGGCCATCTCTTGCATTGTCTGCCTCATAGCCTTGATCTTGCTTAGAAGCAGAAGCATTCACTGTCTCAGCCAATACCAGATTGCTTCCCTTCAGTTCACTCTTTGTCGTTTCTTCCTGTGGCTTATCTGTCTGTTCTTCTGGTGCAGTCTCATCCTCAGGTTTTGTACCATCAATTGTCTCAGCAGGCGTCAGCTGTGTAAGCGGGATGGCCTCCTTCTTCTGCGCAGGGGTAAGTTTCATCATCGAAGTCAGCTGGCTTTCCTGTGCTGGTGTCAGCTCAGACATCTGCTGTGCAAGTTCAGTAGTCATCTCGTCCAGAGCCTGTGCAGACAACGGTCCCACTGCCGGTCCAAATGTCATACTAGATGCCAATAGCATGCATAGACCTTTTTTGTAAATATTTCGATTCACACAAATCACCTCATACTTTTTTCATAATTCGCATAAGGGCCTGTCCCCCTCCAATTTGAAGGTACCATCAGAAAAAGATTACTCTGTTTTCCAATCTCCTATACGCCCTGAAATTTATGCAACTTTCCACAAAAAATATTATAGGTAACTGCGCACACCTTTTCCACCCTCATTTTCATCAGAATTACACTCGGTTTTTTGTGCACTTTACCCATTTGAACACAATCTACAATCTAATATGCAACATAAACAATCTGCATCGTAATAGCGTGTTGTAAAATGAAGTTGAGCATTTCATAAAATAAAAAAGTCCATAGTGGGCTTCTGTATTAGAATCAATTTACTAGAACAGATCAACACAGAAAGAGGCAATCACTATGGACTACCCCAATCATACCACAGAACATCAGGCAGGTAAACACTTAACTTAAGCAAGGTGAATTTTGGTATTGAGCCCCCTTTTGTACGGCTCATGTCCTGATTGCCGCCTTTTGCTCCTGCCGCATGTGGATGTACCTTACGATGACTGGCATCAATCATCATCCGTTCAAAATCAGGCTTCTTTATCAAGATTTCCAACAGTTGTTCCCAGACTCTCTTATCTCTTCATCTACGAAAACGCTGATATACTGTGCCCCATTTCCCATAGAATTTTGTCAAATCACGCCATGGCACTCTGGTGCGTAGAATCCAAAACACACCATTGATAAATCACCGGTTATCCTGCACTATTCTGCCCCATTGCCCTCCTCTGTCCTGGCAAATGTGGCTTCAGCAGCTTCCATGTCTCATCGCTGACATCGTGGCGTTGTTGATCTTTACTCATAGGAACATCTCTTTCTGTACTGTTATGCCTATTCTATCATATTTTCGTGTAAACACTATTTAAAAAACGCCCAATTCTATGACTGGGTCGTTCCTGTTTTTCTATTCATAGTTTACGCTGTAAGGGTATTTCCTGCGATAGCGCACGATACAGGAGACCGAAACACAAAGTGCCATCAGCTCCGCCACCGGCGCAGCACACCAAACACCTGTTACTCCAAATAGTGCCGCCATCACAAGAATACTTCCTGCAAGAAAAATGAGGGTGCGCAGAAAGGATAGGAACGCGGAGACCCGTCCGTTTCCAAAGGCGGTGAACAGCGCGGAGGCAAACAGATTCACACCCTTACAAAGATAACTGAATCCATAATATCCCATCCCCACAACGGCCAAGGTATAAATAGGGTCCTTGGGAGATACGAACAAGGCCGCGAGACCGCCGCCCAGCCAATGCGTTCCGGCTGTCATACAAACGCCCATGATAACGCATAGAACAAGACTCATGCGAAAGATTTTACGGATATTGTCCGCATCCTGCTTGCCATAATTGTAGCTGATGAGCGGTGTCACGCCCATTGCATAGCCAAGACTCATGGCGACCAGCATAAAATCCACATAGAGCACGATCGCAACCGCCGCGACCCCCTGCTGCCCGATAAGCCGCATCATGGTGATGTTGAACAGGAACGTTGTCACGCTCTCCGACAAGTAGCTCACCATCTCAGAAGCGCCATTCGCCGCTGCACTGGCAAGCTGCCGCCAGTTCTGCACCGGACGCACCAGCCGAAAGGCTGCCCGCTCGTTCCAGCGGAAATAGCACAATCCGAACACCGCCGGAATACAGAACCCGATCCCCGTTGCGATCGCTGCACCGGAAATGCCCCAATGGAATACGCCCATAAAGACATAATCCAAAATCATGTTGGTGATGCCGCTGATGATGGTGACACAAAGCCCCATCTGCGGCTTGCCTGCGGCGACGATGAGCGACTGAAACTGGATCTGTAAAATGCTCATGGGCAGGAAGCACAGGAGGGGCATGGCATATTGATAACAATATGGATAGAGGGCGGCATTTGCACCCAGCAGCTTGATAAGCGACGGTAAAAGGGCGATCGTCACCGCCCCAAACACTGCACCGATCCCCATTGTGACCACGATCACAAAGGAGAACAGCTCATTTGCGCCCTTTTGATCCCCTTCGCCCAGCTTGCGCGATACGATCGCCGTCGTGCCGGTTCCAAACATCGTCCCAAGTGCTACAACCACACTCATCAGCGGATATACCACATTGATCGCAGAGAATGCCTCTGCACCCACAAAGTGAGAAACGAGCATGCCATCGGCAAAGGTATATAAGGAAAGCACCATCATCATAATGATGGAAGGCAGGGTAAAACGCAGCAAAAATCCCAGAGTGATCGCGTGATCCATCGTATGCTTCATGGAGAACCTCCTTTTGGTATGGTTCTCCTATTCTATCATTAAATATGTACTTTGAAAAGCCTTTATGTGCATTGTTTTCCCTTTTTATAGTGCAGGATCGCCTGTCCGTCTCGGATCTCACAGGCCGTCAGCGCAAACGCCATCGGACAAGCCTGTCCCCATACGAACGGGATGCGCACCGTGCGCCCTCCCTGTGACGCGTCACAATGCGCCTGCCCCCGCTCAATGAGCGCATCCAGCTTGGCATCCCCTGTAAACGCCTGTTTCCGGAAAGAGGTATCCAAGCCTTCCCCATGCTCGGATAAGACATACCGCTCCGGCAGGGGATCATATCCGGCAGCTTGCAGCTCACTTTTGGGCGCGGCGCGTTCCAGCCGCAAAACGTGGTTTTTATCCGGCTCCAAAACACCGATCCGGAAAGGCTCTGCCCCCACCATATAAAGGCGCAGGATCGCAGGCGTATCCAGCTCACATGTCGCCTCCCAGCAGATCCGGCAAGGCTCCTCTGTCACACGCACGGTCCCCACGGTCTGCCCCTCGTACATAACAGGGTATTCCATACACCCATCCCCCCTTATACGCAAAAGAAAACGCGCATCCTGTATCAAGATACGCGTGGTTGTTTTCATTTATGCCCATCAGCCCAGAGAATAATCCCCTGTGACCAGAACCTTTGTGCGCGCAGTCGCCTGAAACCCGCTCGACTGTGTCGTTGCCGTATAAAGCGCATACAGGGAAAGCGACTGTCCCTCCGTCAGCTCTCCGACCTCGGACAGGTTCACCAGTCCTTTTCCACCGCTTTCAAAACAGGTTGCCGCGCCGCTGCGCAGAACGACCTCGGAGCCGACCGCCAGATAGACCTTCTGTCCGGAAGAAAGCGTCAGGGACTTCCATGTCCCACTGTCTGCCGCCGTGCCGCCGCCCATGGCTGCGACCCGCTTGAGGAAAGTCTCATCGGAAGCGAGTGCCGCTGCTGCCGCCGTGATCTTTTGATCGAGCTGCTGTGTCAGGGCGTTGAGACGTGCGCTCAGTGCGCCTGCCTGCTCTCCGGCTGCCTGCTCTGCCGCCTGCACCGCCTTGGGTGTCACGACCGCATCCAGATAGCTCTGCGTGATGAGCGGATCCTCTGCCGAACCAGACTCTGCCGCAACTGCAAAATATCCGGAAACCAGCAGGCAGAGCATCAGCACGGCCGCAACGGAAATCGTCAGCTTTTGTGGGGTTGGCTTCATCTATATCTCTCCATTCTCTTTCGTTATCCTTGCATTGCGCCGCCTTCTCCCAGCCCAAAGCTGACCGCGATCGCCTGATCGATCTGCCGCATGTGGTCGGCATCCAGCGTGCCCATCTTTTCGCGCAATCGTTTTTTGTCCAGTGTGCGGATCTGTTCCAT
>JARIAV010000087.1 GCA_029257685.1 Butyricicoccus sp. | reverse complement strand
CGATCTGCAAAAGCGGCTGGAGCTGCTCGCAGATGCCGCGTGTGAGGGCTTGGATCTCGCAGGGCTGCTTGCCCTTGCCGAGACCGCTTCCGCTCTCGAACCGCCGCAGCCGGTCAGCCGTCCGCAGTTTCCGGCGCGGATCGCGGTTGCAAGGGATAAGGCGTTTTGTTTCTATTACGCGGATAACCTCGATGTATTGACCGCGTTCGGTGCGGAGATCGTACCGTTTTCGCCGCTTTCCGATCCCTGTCTTCCGGAAAATACAGACGGCGTATATCTGGGCGGCGGTTATCCGGAATTGTATCTCGATGCGCTGGCAGGAAATCACACCATGAAAGAGAGTATTCGGGCACATATCGCGGCAGGGAAGCCCCTGCTGGCAGAGTGCGGCGGCTTTATGTATCTGGGCGCGGAGATCGCAGACGGCACACACCGTGCCCCGATGGTGGGGGCATTGCCCATGCATACAGAACTCACGAAGCGATTACAGAACTTTGGCTATGTGACCCTGACTGCCCGGCAGGACAACCTGCTCTGTCAGGCAGGGCAGACCCTGCGCGCACATGAGTTCCACTATTCCAAGTCGGACGATGCAGGCAGTGCATTCGTGGCGCAGAAGGCAAATGGCAGGCAGTGGGACTGCGTTTTTGCAACGGAGACCCTGTATGCAGGCTATCCCCATTTATATTTCCGCGGACAGATGGACGCGATCGAACGGTTTTTGTCCGTGTGTATGGAAAAGAGGGCGCGTATATGACACTGGAACAATGTATCAAGGCGATCGAGCCGCCCTGCGCAGGCAGTCAGGCAGAGGCAGAACGCTATTTTTCCAGCCTTGCCATTCCGCTTGGCAGTCTGGGACGCTTGCAGGATGCCATCGTGCAGCTGGCAGGCGTGCAGCGCACGGCACATCCCTGTATTGCACAGCGCACGGTCGCGGTATTCTGCGCGGACAATGGCGTGGTGGCGCAGGGGGTCACGCAATGCGGGCAGGAGGTCACGGCGATCGTGACCGAAAACCTCGATCGCGCGCAAACCTCGGTTTGCCGCATGGCAGCGCGTGCCCATGTGCAGGTGCTCCCCGTTGATATCGGGGTGGCAAGGGAGGTCACAGGCGAAAAGATCATACCGCGCAAGATCGCATACGGCACGCAGGATATGACGAAGGGCGCGGCCATGTCGCGCGCGGACTGTATCCGCGCCATTGAGGTCGGCATCGAGATGGCGACGCTTTGCAGACGGCGCGGTGATACCCTGCTGGCGGTGGGCGAAATGGGCATTGGCAATACGACCACCACGGCAGCGGTCACGGCGGTGCTGACCGGTGCAGCAGTCGAGACCGTCACCGGACGCGGTGCCGGTCTGTCTTCCGCAGGGCTGGCGCGTAAGGTGCAGGCGATCCGGCGCGCCATTGCGTGCAATGCGCCCGATCCGGAAGATCCCATCGATGTACTTTCCAAGGTGGGCGGCTTGGATCTTGCAGGCATTATGGGGTTCTACCTCGGTGCGGCAGCGCAGGGGCTGGCAGTCGTGGCGGATGGTGTCATCACGGCGGCGGCGGCGCTGTGTGCCGTGCGGCTGTGTCCCACGGTGCGCGACTATATCCTGTTCTCCCATGTCTCGGACGAACCGGCAGGACGTATCCTGCTGGATGCCTTGGATGCAAAGCCGTTCCTCACGGCAGGGATGCGACTGGGCGAGGGGACGGGAGCAGTTGCGGCGATCGCCCTGCTCGATCTGGCGTTTTCCGTATATGATGAAATGCCCTGCTTTGCCGAGACTGCGATCGAGGCATATCAGCCGCTGGTGTGAGGAAAATGCGATGTTGATTGTCATAACAGGCGGTGCGGCGAGCGGAAAATCCGCGCAGGCGGAACGGATCGTGTGCGAGAGGGCGGCAGCCGGACAGCGGCTGTATCTTGCCACGATGCAGCCCTTTGGCGCGGCGGCACAGGCGCGTGTCCGGCGGCATCATTGGCTGCGTGCAGGCAAGGGATTCGAGACGGTGGAACGCTATACCGCTCTGGATGAACTGGTGTTGGACAGGCCGTATGACGGCATTTTGCTGGAATGTATGTCCAATCTGCTGGCAAATGAGCAGTTTTCCCCAGAGGGCGCAGGGGACGCGGCGGTCTCTGCCATCCTGCGCGGCGTAGATGTGCTGCAAGGACAGTGCAGGGATCTTGTCATCGTGACCAATGAGATCTTTTCCGACGGGGAGACCTATCCGGAGGAGACCGTGCGCTATCTGGAGATGCTGGGACAGCTCAACCGCGCACTTGCAGACCGTGCGGATACCGTACTCTATACCGTATGTGGTATCCTGCTGGCGCAGAAAGGCGAAATATTATGATAAAAAGTTTGAAAAATGGACTGTGCATCGCGTTTTCGATGTATTCCATCATCCCCATGCCCCATGTCCCGTGGAAGCGGGAAAATATGCGGTATGCCCTGTGCTTTCTGCCGCTGGTGGGGGCACTCATCGGTCTGTGTGAATGGCTGTGGTTTATTTTCTGCTTCGGCTCCAAAATGGCACCGCTGTTCTATGCCGTGGGGGCAACGCTCATCCCCGTGCTGGTTTCGGGCGGCATCCATCTGGATGGACTCACTGACACCTGTGATGCATTGGGTTCCCATGCCGAGCCGGAAAAACGGCTGGAGATCATGAAAGATCCCCATGTGGGTGCGTTCGGCGTGCTGGGCATGGTGGCATTTTTGATGACGGAAGCCGCACTCTTTGCGCAGGTCTACGAAAAGCCCTATATCCTGTTCCCGATCTGGGTCGGCTTTGTGGGCGCACGCATGGCAGGGGCGGCGGCGATCATATCCATCCCCTGTGCCAAGAATACCGGACTTGCCTATGTCTTTTCCGCCAACAGTGAGCGGCAGGCGGCGGCGCGTGTGCTGCATATTCAGCAGATCGCCTTTGTGCTGGTGTGTATGCTGATGCAGCTCAAGGTGTATATGGTCTTTCTGCTTGCGGTATATTTTGCGTGGAGCTATCTGTATGAGCGGTTCTGCGTGACGAAGTTTGGCGGCATTACGGGCGATCTTGCCGGTTTCCTGATTTCTACGATGGAGTTGGCGTTCGTGGCGGCTGCGGCATTTGGAGGGACGTTTTTATGAACTGCTTGATCGTAGGCGGTGCGTATCAGGGAAAACGCGCCTTTGCACAAAAACAGTTTGCATTGCAGGCGGCGGACTTTGCAGATGGAGCAGTGATGGAGCTGACACAGCCGCCCGTACAGAAAGCGGTGTGCAATGTGTCCGCATTGGTACGCCGTGCGCTGGAACAGGGCGTTTCCAACGAGACCCTGCTCAGGCTGCTGGCAGGAAAACTCGTGCTGTGTGACGAGGTGGGCTGCGGTGTCGTCCCCATCGAGCCGGAACAGGATCGCTGGCGCGAAGCCGTGGGGCGGCTGTGCTGTGATCTGGCAGCGCGTGCAGATACGGTCTACTGGGTACGCGCAGGCATTGCACAGCAGATCAAAGGAGGATAGCGCATGGCGATCGTACTCGCTGTTTTACTGGGATTTATTTTGGACTGCATCTTGGGAGATCCGCAAAACCTGTGGCATCCGGTTTGCGCCATTGGCAGCCTCATCCGCAAGACCGAGCGGCTGCTTCGGCGCATCGTTCCGGATACACCGCGTGCGCTGACCTTTGCAGGTGTCGTTTTGCTTGGCATCGTCTCGGCGGTGAGCTTTGCCGTGCCTGCGCTGCTGCTGTGGGTCTGTCATAGGATCCATCCGGCACTCTGGTTTGCGGTGCAGACGGTATTTTGTTATCAGATCTTTGCGCGGCGTTCGCTTGCGGATGCCGGAAAACATGTCTATATCGCCTTAGCGCGTTCGCTCGATGCGGGGCGCAAGGCAGTTTCGATGTATGTGGGGCGCGATACGAGCGCACTCGACGAGACCGGTGTCATCAAGGCGACGGTCGAAACCATCGCGGAAAATACCACCGATGGCGTGATCGCCCCCATGCTCTATCTGCTCCTTGGGGGCGCACCCCTTGGATTTTTTTATAAGGCGGTCAATACGCTGGATTCCATGGTGGGATACCACAATGACCGCTATGAATATCTTGGAAAATGTTCTGCGAAAGCAGATGATATATTGAATTTCATTCCGGCACGGCTGTCTGCGGTGTGCATGATCGCGGCGGCAGGCATTTTGGGCTTCGATAACCAGAATGCACTGCGGATCTTTCGGCGGGATCGGCGCAACCACAAAAGCCCCAATTCCGCACAAACGGAATCGGTCTGTGCCGGTGCGCTCCATATCCAGCTGGCAGGCGATGCCGTTTATTTTGGAAAACACATGGAAAAGCCGTTTATCGGGGATCCCGATCGCCCGATCGACCGCAATGATATCGCGCGTGCCGAACGGCTCATGACAGGGGCTTCCCTCATCATGCTTGCACTGGGGATCGCGGTACGGATTTTGGTTCTATAAGAGAGGGAATACAGATGCAATATACACATGGCGGCGATGTCTATGGCTATCGGATGGCGTTCGGCGGACGGGAGCCGCTGGACTTCTCCGCCAATATCAATCCGCGGGGGATCCCGGAGCCGGTCAGGACTGCCATGCATCAGGCGATCGAGGACTGTATCCATTACCCCGATCCGGAATGTCGTGCGCTCCGTGCCGCCCTTGCAGCACGGTGGGGCATGCCTGCGTCCTCGTTTTTCTGCGGCAACGGGGCGGCGGAGGTGCTTTATCGCCTGATCCACACCCTGAAACCGCGTGCGGCGTGCATCACCGCCCCGACCTTTGGGGAATATGAGCAGGCACTGACCGGCGTTGGGTGCAGCATACAGATCCATTCCCTGCACAAGGAGGAGGATTTTGCGCTGACCGACCGCATTTTGGAGGCGATCACACCGGAGCTCGATCTTGTGCTGCTGTGCAGTCCCAACAACCCGACGGGCGCGGCGGTGTCGCCTGACCTCATGGCACGTATCATAGAGCGATGCAGGAAGTATGGGGTGTGGCTCATCGTAGATGCATGCTTTGCGGACTTTATGACCGCGCCGTTTTCCTTAGAGCCGCACTTGGGCGCGTATGAGCGTCTGGTGCTCCTGCATGCATTCACGAAGATGTATGCCGTGCCGGGGGTGCGGCTGGGATACTGCATGTCAGCGAACACGGCACTCATGGACAGCCTGCATGAAGCCGGTCAGCCGTGGAACGTGTCGGTCATCGCACAGGCGTGCGGCACGGCGGCGCTGTCCTGTGCGGGCTGGGAGCAGGAGACCGCCGCCGCCATCGCAGAGCAGCGCACATGGCTGTCCGAACAGCTGCGCGCGTGCGGCTTTCGGGTGTATCCCAGCACGGTCAACTATATTTTGTTTGAAACCACCTGCCTTACCCTGCGCGAGCGGCTGCTGGCGCGCGGGATCATGATCCGAGGATGTGAAAATTATCGCGGCTTGGGGCAGGGGTATTTTCGAGTGGCAGTCAAAAACGAAGCGGACAACCGGACGTTGATCCGCGCGATACAGGAGGTGCTGACCGATGGCAAAAGCGATCATGGTGCAGGGCACGGCGTCTAATGCGGGGAAAAGCGTACTGGCTGCCGCGCTATGCCGGATCTTCAAACAGGACGGATACCGTGTCGCGCCGTTCAAGGCGCAGAACATGGCACTCAATTCCTATATCACGAGGGACGGACTGGAAATGGGGCGTGCGCAGGTCATGCAGGCGGAGGCCGCCGGCACGCTGCCCGATGTGCGCATGAACCCCATCCTGCTCAAGCCTACGAGTGATGTGGGATCTCAGGTCATCGTGAATGGAACGGTCATGGGCAATCGCTCTGCCAAAGAATATTGGGGGGATAAAAAAGCCCTGCGCCCCATCGTCAAGGAGGCTTATGACAGCCTTGCGGCGGAGTATGACATCATCGTCATCGAGGGTGCAGGCAGTCCGGCGGAGATCAACCTCAAGCAGGACGATATCGTCAATATGGGGATGGCGAAGCTGGTGGATGCGCCCGTGCTTTTGGTGGGCGATATCGACCGCGGCGGTGTGTTTGCCTCGCTTTACGGTACGGTGAAGCTGCTGGAACCGGACGAGCAGGCGCGTATCTGCGGCCTTGTCATCAACAAGTTCCGTGGGGATCTTACGATCCTACAGCCGGGACTTGACCAGCTGGAAGCCCTGACCGGAAAGCCGGTGCTGGGTGTCGTGCCCTATTGTGCGCTCGATCTTGACGATGAGGACAGCCTGTCCGAGCGGCTGGATGCACAGGGCGAAGCACGCGCAGCGATCCAGATTGCGGTCGTGCGCCTGCCCCATCTGTCCAATTTCACCGATTTCGGCGCGCTCGAACGCATTTCAGGGGTTGCGGTGCGCTATGTCAGCACGGTGCAGCAGCTGGAGGGCGCGGATCTTATCATTTTACCGGGAACGAAAAGCACGATGGACGACCTGCGCTGGCTGCGCATGTGCGGACTGGAAGGCAGGATCCAGCGGATGCATGGGGCAGGTACGCCGGTCTTGGGCATCTGCGGCGGGTATCAGATGATGGGTCGCCGGTTGTCCGATCCGGACGGCGTGGAGAGCGGCGGCGAGATGGCAGGCATGGGACTGCTCCCGACCGAGACCATCTTTCGCGCCGCAAAGACGACCACACAGGCAGAGGGACGCATCTTGAAGCCGGAGGGCATCTTTGCCGTGCTTGCAGACGTGCCCACCGTGGGGTATGAGATCCACATGGGGGAGACGGCACGACTGGAAGGGGCACAGCCGTTCCAGTGTTTGCAAAGAGAGGAGCAGGCAATAGAAGATGGCTGTGTCTATGGAAATGCGTGCGGGACCTATCTGCATGGGGTGCTGGATACACCGGCAGTGTTGGAGCCGCTTCTTGCGGCGCTGATGGAGCAGAAGGGACTGGACGCGGAGCGGATCGAGGCATTCGACCCGATCGCATACAAAGAGGAACAATACAACAAACTGGCAGATCTGGTGCGGAATGCGCTGGATATGCCCACGCTTTATCAGATTTTGGAGGTCAATCATGCGTGAAACCGGACTGGTACATCTGTACTGCGGAGAAGGAAAAGGAAAGACGACGGCGGCAATGGGACTTGCATCGCGCTGCATCGGACGCAATAAAAAGGTCGTGATCGCACAGTTCTTGAAGGATGGCACCTCGGGCGAGTGCAAGTTTTTGAGCCAGCAGCCCAATGTGACCCTGCTTGCGGCGAACCCATACAGCAAGTTTTCTTTCCAGATGAACGAAGAAGAAAAGAAAGAGACCAAGGAAGCGATCGTGCGGATGTTCGATGCCGCCACACAATATGCGGTGCGCGAGCAGGCGTTCCTGCTTGTGATGGACGAGGTTTGCGCGGCGATCACCTGCGGCTTTCTGGACGAGGACAAGGTGATCGCATTTCTGGAGAGCAAGCCGGACACGCTGGAAGTGGTCATGACCGGACGCGACCCGTCCGAACGCTTGCAGGAGCAGGCGGACTATATCTCGGAGATGTGCAAGCGCAAGCACCCGTTCGATCGCGGTATCATGGCACGGGAGGGGATCGAAAAATGAGTTTCCTGATCAAACCGACCGAGATCGAGAAGAAGAGCTTTGAGATCATCACACAGGAATTGGGATCGCGTACCTTTCCGGCAGGACAGTCCGAGGTGGTCAAGCGCGTCATCCATACGACGGCGGATTTCGACTACGCAGACAATCTCTGCTTTTCAGAGGATGCGATCGACTCGGCAAAGCAGGCCCTCATGCAGGGTGCGACCATTGTGACCGATACCAATATGGCACTTTCCGGCATCAACAAAAACATTCTGGCAGAGCTGGGCGGAAGCGCACATTGCTTTATGGCAGATCCGGAGGTCGCAGCCATGGCAAAGGCGCGCGGCGTGACGCGTGCGGTCGTTTCCATGGAGTACGCAAGCAAGATAGAAGGCAATCTGATCTTTGCCATCGGCAACGCACCGACCGCCCTCATCCGCCTGCATGAGCTGATCCGGGAGGGCGCGTGCCGTCCTGCACTGGTGGTCGGTGTTCCGGTCGGCTTCGTCAATGTCGTGGAGTCTAAGGAACTGTTTTTGGGCGGAGATACGCCCTATATCATCGCGCGTGGGCGAAAGGGCGGCAGTAATGTAGCCGCTGCGATCATCAACGCCATCGAGTATCAGCTGGTCAAGCGGGAGGGATTTTAAGATATGGCAAAGAAAGCATTGGCAGTCATCAGCTTTGGCACGACCTATCCAGAGGCACGGCGCGCGATCGAGACGCTGGAGCAGCGGCTCGCGCAGTCCATGCCGGAGTATGATTTTTACCGCGCCTTCACCTCGCAGATGGTCATTCGCAAGATCGAGCGGGAGGAGGGCGTTGCGATCCCCAATCCGGCGGAGCTTATGGAACAGCTGCGCAAGGCAGGCTATGAGGAGGTCGTATGCCAGAGCCTGCATATGATCCCCGGCATCGAATACGAAAAGATGTGCCGACAGATCGAGTACGCCGCAGGCGGGATGCGCGTGCGGATCGGCAAACCCATGCTGTATTCGCAGGAGGACTATCTCGCGGTCTGCCGTGCGCTGCTGGCAGATATGCCCACGCTCCAACCGGACGAGGCGTTCGTTTATATGGGGCATGGCACGGAGCACATGGTCAATGCGGCATACAGTCAGGCGGAAAACACCTTCCGCTATCTGGGAGCAGAGCGCGTCTATGTGGGCACGGTCGAAGGCTTTCCGGAGCTTGACTATATCTGCAAGCGCCTGCAAGCACATCATGTGCGCAAGGTTTGGCTTGCGCCCTTTATGATCGTGGCAGGCGACCATGCGCAAAACGATCTGGCAGGCGAGGAGCCGGACAGCTGGAAGTCCCAGCTGGAGGCAGCCGGCTATGAAACCGAGATCTGTCTGCGCGGTCTGGGCGAAATGGAGCCGATCGGCGCGATCTTTGAGGCGCACTGCATGCAGGCGTAAAGCAAATGACAAAAAAGGTTTTCTGTTTTTTCGGAAAACCTTTTTTTTGTTTACAAATCAGACGTACATTAGACGAGCAGCAGTGATAGAATAGAAGTAGATCGATAGAAAATGGGGAAGTGTTATGGAGTTTAATCGAAAAAAAATGTATCAGATGATGCTGCTCATTGCGTTTGGAATCGTTCTGTTTCTGGGATTGCAGAATATCCATATCCTGACGGGTGTGATACAGACCGCCATTCGGTTTTTGATGCCGTTCCTGATCGGCTGCGTGATCGCATTCATTGTGAATGTACCCATGCGAGCCATTGAACGGACGCTGTTTTCCAAGCGTGTCCAGCAAAAGTATAAGCTGTGCGCCAAGCTGCACCGCCCGCTCAGTCTGGTGCTGACCCTTGTGCTCATCACCGGACTTTTGATGATTTTGGTCTTTACCGTCACACCGCAGGTCGCAAATTCGGTGCGCACGGTCAGTGCCGCGCTGCCCGGATTTTTCGCAGAGGTATCCGGCTGGATCAATGATCTTGTCCGTGCGTATCCGGAGATCGGGGACTATGCGAATGAATGGCTGCGCTCGCTGCAAACCATCAACTGGGCAGAACAGATCCGCAACCTGTTCGATTTCCTGCGCAACGGCAATCTGCTGAACAACACGGTCTCGGTTGCAAGCTCCATCATCGGCGGCGTGACCAATGCCATCATTGGGCTGATCTTTGCGCTGTACATCCTGCTGCAAAAGGAAAAGCTGACCTTGCAGTTCAAGAAGCTCATGTATGCCTATATGCGGGAGTCCCACGCGGACAGCACGATCGAAGTGTTCCGCCTGATCCAGCGCACGTTTTCCAATTTCATTTCCGGACAGTGTCTGGAGGCGTGTATTTTGGGACTGCTGTTTTTCATCAGCATGTCGATCTTCCGTTTCCCGTATGCCGCAGTGACAGGTGTTGTCATCGCGTTTACCGCGCTGATCCCGATCTTTGGTGCATTTTTCGGCTGTTTTATCGGCACTTTCCTGATCCTGATCGAAAACCCGATGCAGGCAGTCTGGTTCATCGTACTGTTTATCGTGCTCCAGCAGATCGAGGGCAACCTGATCTATCCGCATGTCGTCGGGAACTCGGTCGGGCTGCCGTCTATCTGGGTGCTGGTCGCCGTCACAACAGGTGCAAGCACCATGGGCATCATGGGCATGATCGTCAATATCCCGCTCTTTTCCGTGCTGTATACCTTGCTGCGCAAACACACCTATCGGGAGCTGGGGCAAAAGCATGTTTCGCCGGAAAAGCTCGAATAGGGACAGAGAAAAATAAAATAAGCCCTTGATTTTTCAGGGACAAAGGATTATCATAATACTGTTAGCACTCGACAAGCGAGAGTGCTAACAGTGAATTTTTTATACAGAGGTGCTACAATCATGGAAAAGAAGCAGTTCCAAGCGGAATCAAAAAGACTGCTTGATTTGATGATCCATTCGATCTATTCTCATAAGGATATTTTTCTGCGCGAGCTGATCTCCAACGCATCAGACGCGACCGATAAACTCTATTACCATGCCATGCAGCAGGGACAGACCGGTATCCTGCGCGACAATCTGCCCATTACCATTACCCTCAATAAAGATGCAAAGACCCTGACCATCTCCGATCATGGCTGTGGTATGACTGCCGCAGAGATGGAAGAAAATCTGGGTACGATCGCACATTCCGGCTCGCTCCAGTTCAAGCAGGAGAACGAAAAGCAGGACGACATCGACATCATCGGACAGTTTGGCGTAGGCTTCTATGCGGCGTTCATGGTGGCTTCTCAGGTGGAGGTCATCTCCCGCGCACAGGGCGAGGAGACTGCAAACCGCTGGATCTCGGACGGCGCAGAAGGATATACCATCGAGCCGACCAGCAAGGAGACCGTAGGTACGGACATCATCCTGACGCTGATGGAGGATACCGAGAGCGACCATTACAGTGAATTTTTGGAGCCATACCGCATTCAGGAGCTTGTCCGCAAGTATTCCGATTACATCCGTTACCCGATCCAGATGGAAATGCCGCGTTCCCGTCAGAAGGAAGGCAGCGATCCGGAAAAGCCGGAATGGGAGGAATACATGGAGCTGACCACGCTCAATTCCATGATCCCGCTCTGGAAGAAGTCCAAATCCGAGCTCAAAGACGAGGATTATAACAATTTCTATAAGCAGAAGTTCTTTGACTATCAGGACCCGATCCATCATATCCACATGTCCACCGAGGGTTCGGTCACTTACCATGCGCTCCTGTATGTGCCGAGCCATGCGCCGATGGATTACTACACCAAGGACTATGAAAAGGGACTTGCGCTGTACTCCAACGGTGTTATGATCATGGAGAAGTGCGCGGATCTGCTGCCCGATCATTTCAGCTTTGTACGTGGTCTGGTCGATTCGGCGGATCTGTCCCTCAATATCTCCCGTGAGCTGCTCCAGCATGACCGCCATCTCAAGCTGATCGCGAATGCGCTGGAAAAGAAGATCAAAAACGAGCTGGCAGGCATGATGAAGAACAAGCGCGAGGACTATGAGAAGTTCTTCAAGGCGTTCGGCTTGCAGCTCAAGTACGGTGCGTATGTAGACTATGGTATGCACAAGGAGCTGCTTCAGGATCTGCTGCTGTACCATGTAGCAGACGGGGACAAGATGGTTTCCCTTGCCGAGTATGTCGAGGGCATGAAGGAAAACCAGAATGCCATCTATTACGCGTGCGGCGAGACCAAGTCCAAGATCGAGCTGCTGCCCCAGATGGAGCGTCTGCGTGAGCAGGGCTATCAGGTGCTGTGCCTGACCGACAACATCGATGAGTTCTGCATGAAGATGATGCACGACTATCAGGGTAAGGAGTTCAAGTCCATTTCGGATGATACCCTCGATCTGGAGACCGCGGAAGAAAAAGAGGAGATCGAGACCCTGACCAAGGAGTATCAGTCCATCCTCGATACCGTCAAGAAGGCACTGGGGGATAAGATCACCGCAGTACAGTTCACCAGCCGTCTCAAGAGCCATCCCTGCTGCCTGACCACAAAGGGCGGCGTATCGCTCGAAATGGAAAAGGTACTCAACCAGCAGCCGGGTGAGCAGAAGATCCACGCAGAGCGCGTGCTGGAGCTGAACGCCGAGCACCCGATCTTCGACAAGCTCAAGGCAGCTTCTCCGGAGCGCGTTGGAAAGTACGCAGAGGTGCTGTATGCGCAGGCGCAGCTGATGGAAGGCATCCAGCTGGAAGATCCGGTTGCGTATGCCAATACCGTGTGTGAGCTTCTGGTATAACGCCAGACGAGAGAAAGGCGGACGCTATGCCCCGAAAGCTATTGTTTGTCATCAATCCAAGTGCAGGAAAAGGTGCGATCCGAGAAAAAGCACTGGACTGCATCGACCTGTTCGTGCAGGCGGGCTTCGATGTGACGGTTTACACCACGCAGAAGCCGCAGGATGCCACGCGGATCGTGCGTGCGCGAGCGGAAGCGTTTGACCGGATCGTGTGTTCCGGCGGAGATGGAACGCTCAATGAGGTGGTGACCGGTCTTTTGGACGGGGGGCATAAAGTGCCGCTGGGGTATATCCCGGCGGGAACGGTGAATGATTTTGCATCCAGCCTGTTCATTCCCAAGCAGGTGATGGAGGCGGCGAAGATCGCGGCTGGTTCGGATTTTCAGACGGTCGATATCGGCAGGTTTGCCGACCGGTATTTCTGTTATGTAGCCGCGTTCGGGGCGTTTACCAATGTATCCTATACCACGCCGCAGGCACAGAAAAATCTGCTGGGGCGCACGGCATATATTTTGGAGGGCATCAAGTCGCTTCCATCGGTCAAGCCCTACGCCATCCGGATCGAGACCGACGAGGGCATCGTGATCGAAGATGAATTTATTTATGGCATGATTTCCAATGCAACCTCGATCGGTGGCTTCAAGGAGCTGACACCACGCGATGTGCGCATGGATGACGGCTTATTTGAGGTGGTTTTGGTGCGTCAGCCCAAGACGGCACTGGATTGGCAGAATGTTTTCAATGAATTGGTGCAGCCGCACGGGGAATCCCGATTTTTGATCGAGTTCAAGACACCGGGGCTGCATGTCAGTTCCAACGCGGAGATCTCATGGACGCTCGATGGTGAGTTTGGCGGCACACGCAAAGAGGTGGAGATCGCAAACCAATATCAGGCGCTGACCATCTTCAGCCATAGCCCGTAAAACAGGAAAAATGCGGTTGACCGTTTGTGTGGTCAACCGCATTTTTTAGCGACCCGATAGAGTTTTTGATTTAGATTGCTCTTAGTGAGAGGTTGCAAAGCTCATGCAGTCCACGCACTGCTGGGTGCATGGGTTGGCTTCGTGCGTGCCGATCGTGATATGATCGAGTCCGCAATAGTCCCCGCACGAGCAATGGTGCGCACACTGGTTTACGGTACAGCGAATGGATTTGTTCTCATGACTGAGCATAAGAGGATCCCTCCTTTGGATTTTTCAAAGATAGTCTGTGTCGGGCGGTGGCTTTCTATACCTCGATATCAAAATAAAAAATTTAAAAAAGTGGTTGACAAATTGGAAGGGAATGCGTATACTATAGATAGTAATAATTCTTATTTACAAAGAGGAGGCAAAAGATTATGGCAAACTTGAAAGGTACAAAGACAGAGGCGAACCTGATGGCGGCTTTCGCAGGGGAATCGCAGGCACGCAACAAGTACACCTATTATGCATCCAAGGCAAAGAAGGACGGCTATGAGCAGATCGCGGCGCTGTTCCTTGAGACGGCGAACAATGAGAAGGAGCACGCAAAGATCTGGTTCAAGCTCCTGCATGATGGTGGGATCCCGTCCACGATCGAAAACCTGAAGGATGCGGCAGACGGTGAGAACTACGAGTGGACGGATATGTATGCTTCTTTTGCAAAGGATGCAAGAGAAGAAGGGTTTGCTCATATCGCGTTCCTCTTTGAGAAGGTCGGAGAGATCGAGAAGGAGCACGAAGCACGTTACCGGAAGCTGCTGGAGAATGTGGAAAATGGGCTGGTATTCTCCCGCGATGGCGATATGATGTGGCAGTGTGCGAACTGCGGACATATTGTTATTGGCAAGCAGGCACCAGAGGTATGTCCGGTTTGTGCGCATCCGAAGGCATACTTCCAGATCAAGGCAGAAAATTATTAAGAAACAGAGCTGTTCGATTTCCGTAAGAACGGTGATGATACCCTCTATCCTCCGTGGGATGGGGGGTATTTTTTGGAAAACCGCAGGTTTTTCATTCCTTATATTCTTATTTTGCTTTAGAAAGTAAAGGGAAAGGTTTTTGGGAATCCGTAGGATTTTCCTTTCTGCGAAAAAGATTTGCTTCAAAGCAAAGGGAAAGGGTTTTGGAACGTCCGTAGGGTTTTCCTTTCTGCAAAATAGGCTTGCTTCAAAGCAAGGGGAGAAGTGTCGCGGCCGCGCGACGGCGGTTTTTCTGCTCGCACATACTGCGGAGCGTTTGGAAAACCGCGGGTTTTCTTTTCTGCTAAAAAGATTTGCTTGGAAGCAAAAAGTAACGTGTCGCGGCCGCGCGACGGCGGCCAAAGGATAGGAAACCTTGCGGTTTCCTTTTCCATTGGAATCCTACCCTTCCCTCTCCATCAGATCGACCTTGGTGCCGCCGAAAGGGTGTGAAAGTATGACCTCCGCCA
>JARIAV010000061.1 GCA_029257685.1 Butyricicoccus sp. | reverse complement strand
CAAATCAATGGCGGGGATATTTCCCTCAAGACGGGTGCTTCGCACACCTTTACCGCAAATGTACTGCCAGCAGGTGCAGAGCAAACTGTCACTTGGTCGGCTTCTCCGGAAGGCATCCTTTCGGTTGATGCAAGCACTGGCAAGGTAACTGCACGCAAGGCTGGACATGCAACACTGACAGCAACTTCTACTGCCGATGCGCAGAAATCTCATAGTATCACAGTAACCGTTGCAGATGTACCTGTCACCGAAGTCAAGATCATCGAAGCACCGTTGTCTCTGCGTGAAGGCAGAGGCGCGCAGCTGGTTGTAAGGGTCTCCCCCTCTGATGCAACCGATCCTTCTGTCAAGTGGGAAAGTGACGACACCGATGTGCTGACAGTCGATCGAGACGGCTATGTGACCGCGGAGCGCAGAGGTTCTGCGACGATCACGGTAACCTCTGTTGCGCATCCGGAGCTCAAGGACAGCCGCACCATCAGCGTTACCCGTTCTTCCAGCGGCGGATCTTCCGGCGGCAGCAGTCATAAGCCGAGCAAACCGGACAACAAGCCGAAGCCGGAACCGACCAAGCCAACTCCGGAACCGCCAAATCCAAGTCCGGAACTGCCAAAGCCAACCGTTCCGACTGCTCCGCAGATCCCACAGACAGCAAAGCCGGAACCGCCGAAGCCCGGTACTCCCGTGATCGCTTCCGCACCTCCGGTCAATCCGACCCTGAATACAACATTCACGGATATCCCGACGACCCATTGGGCATCGGAGCCGATCAAGGATGTCGTTTCCCGCGGATTGTTCGTTGGCACGGAAAAGGGCAACTTCTCTCCGGACGAATCCATGACACGCGCAATGGTCGTGACCGTTCTGCACCGTCTGGCTGGTGAACCGATGGTACAATCCGTCAACCAGTTCATGGATGTCGGCAGAACCTACTACACCGATGCCGTGACATGGGCAAATGACAACCACATCGTTTCTGGTACCTCCGCAACGACCTTTGCCCCGAATCTTATGGTCACACGCGAGGAACTGGTCGTTATGCTCTATCGTGTTGCCAATCCGGCAGCAGGCAGCAGCGCAGATCTCACACACTTTGCAGACTCTGGTAAGGTTTCCAGCTGGGCATCCACGCCAATGCAGTGGGCTGTACAGACTGGCATCCTGAAGGGCAGCGATGGCGCTCTGCTTCCGCAGAACAAACTCAGCCGCGCAGAAGCTGCAAGCCTGATCTCCCGCTTCACGGAGCAATTCCTCGCACAATAACCCCATCAAAAGCAAAAATACCTGTCCCCTCTTGGGGCAGGTATTTTTTATATCCCTTACTGCCATGCAATCATCGGAAAACACAAAAATATCCCCTGTCCGCTTACTTCACGGACAGGGGATGTCTTTTCTTACATCAGCTCGTTCTGATGGGTTGCATACAGATATTCGTCGATGGTATTGGTGATGCGATCCTCTACCAGTGCTTCCGGATCGTTTACCAGCAGACCCTCACGCACCTTCGTATACTGGATCGGCATGAACTGACTCAGCAGGTTCAGCGGGATGCCCAGCGTGCGCAGGTTTCCGATCAGGCGCTCCTTTGCAGCCTCCACGGTCGGTGTCGGCATATAGTACCGGCAGCGATCGGAGAAGGAGTACTTGCGCTTCATGCGGATCTCACGGTCATTGCCCTGATAGTGCTTCTTCCAGTGCTTGTCCTCTGCACACATGGCCTCGTCCAGTACCGCTGCAAAATTGCTCGGTGTCAGGTCAGTGCCATACAGCAGCTCCTTTTCGATCTGCTCCAATGCAAACATACCCTCACGCATTGCAAAGGTGAGTGCCGGACCAACCTTCAAAATGCCTACACCGTCTTCCACCAGCTCACGCAGCTTGATCTTGGTCTGGTAGTCGGTGGAATGTCCCTCAAATACAAGGTTCGGGAACGCTTCAATGGAAGCCATCAGATCCTTTGCCTTTTCGCGGTCATACTCTGTGCAGCCACTGTCCTTTTCCTCAACGCCAGGCTGTACGACAACCGCAATGACGTTGTCCCATGCCTGTTCCAGACCCTCATCCAGAAAAGCCTGATGGAAAGTCGCAACGGTGTTCTTGAAGTCCTCAACGCGTGTGACCTGTACGCCCTGATCCTCTGCGCCAACTGCACCGCCAGGGATCGGCACCTCACTGCCTACGATGTAAACGGGTGCGATCGCGTCCGGCTGCTCCTCGAGCAGCTTCCGGTAGGTCTCCTCTGCAACACGCGCCAGACGTGCGCCGCGCTTTGCGATCACTGCGTCGCTCAGACGGGTGTTCGGATCATCGTCATGTACCTTCATGCTGGTGTCGATATGGATCTTGGTAAAGCCAGCCCCTACATAATGGCGGATGAGTTCTTCTGCGTCTGCCATTGCCTCCGCTTCATTCTTGCCTGCGAAGGTCAGCGGTCCCAGATGGTCGCCGCCGAGGAACAGCTTTGCGGTATCAAAGCCGACCTTGTCCGC
This sequence comes from Butyricicoccus sp., assembly GCA_029257685.1. GTDB lineage: Bacteria > Bacillota > Clostridia > Oscillospirales > Butyricicoccaceae > Butyricicoccus. The sequence continues at coordinate 21,688 of JARIAV010000061.1, read as the reverse complement.
GATGCCCAGTACGAACTTCTTAAAGTCGATGGGCTTCATGCCGGTGTAGCCGCCGTTCTGGTCACACTGGTTTGCAGTGCTCTCGATCAAAACGCAGGAACCATCTTCCTTGCCGCGCTTGAGTGCAGCCTCGATGACATAGAAGTTTGCGCTGCATACCGAGTAGATACCAACGCTTTTTCCCTGCTTCTGTAACTCAACTAACTTTTTCAATGGATTATGATTCATCATAATCACTCCTTCCATTATGAATCTCTGAGGGAGACCCTCAGTAAATTTGCAATATCATCAAAACAAGTCGTGCAAAACGCAGACATTTTTTTTATTTTGTGCTATACTAATGCTGTTCCCTGCAAGCACGGCTTGCAAGGCGAAATCAAAAGAAATGAGGTTACCAGAATGCCACTCGTAACAACAAATGAAATGCTCCTTGCTGCGCAGGCAGGACACTATGCAGTTGGTGCATTCAACGTAGAAAATCTGGAAATGGTCATGGCAGTCATGCAGGCTGCGGAGGAGACCAAGTCCCCTGTCATCATGCAGACGACCCCTTCTACCGTCAAATATGCCGGACTGGACTACTTCCTCGCAATGGTCAGGGCAGCAGCAGAACGCGCTTCCGTGCCGATCGCCATGCATCTTGACCACGGCGAGAGCTTTGCCCTTGCCATGCAAGCGCTGCGTACCGGCTATACATCCATCATGATCGACGGCTCCCATTCCCCGTTCGAGGAAAACATCGCCATCACACGCAGTGTTGTGGAAGCGTGCGCACCCTCTGGTATCAGCGTAGAAGCAGAGCTCGGTAAGGTGGGCGGCAAGGAAGACGATCTGGAGGGCGGCAGCGGCAATCCGTTCACCGATCCTGCGGAGGCGGAAGAATTCGTCAAGCGCACCGGCGTCAATTCTCTGGCAGTCGCGATCGGTACGGCACACGGTCTGTATGCAGGTACCCCGAAGCTGGACTTCGACCGCCTGCGCGAGATCCGCTCCCGTGTTTCCATCCCGCTCGTCCTGCACGGTGCATCCGGCGTACCGGACGAAGCCGTTCGTGAGGCGATCGAGATCGGTATGTGCAAGGTCAACTTTGCGACCGAGCTGCGCATTGCGTACAGCGACGGCGTCAAGTCCTATCTTGCACAGGATCCCAAGGTCTTTGACCCCAAGAAATACAGCAAGGTCGGACGCGAAAACGTCGTTCGTCTGGTCAAGGAAAAAATGGAGCTGTGCGGCTCTGTCGGAAAGGGCTAAGTGTTCTGAAAAACCATCGCGGATCGCGATGGTTTTTCATTTTTCCCTTTACTTCATCTTGCTGAGGGCGATCAGATGCAGGATACAATAATATACACCAATAAGACCCAGACCACAGCTCAGGAGCGTAAGCCCCATATTATACTGCTGCTGATAGGCATTGAGCACGACCAGCACGGCAAATGCCAGATACAAGCCGGCAAGGGATGCTACCGCACCCTTGCTTTTATTTTGCAGGATATAGTCCAGCGCAGAGATCCGCCGCTGAAAGTCGATATCCTCCGCCGGTTCCAGCTTCTTGAGATACGAGAAGCGGAAGTACAGCTCTGCGATCGTCATGCAGGCAATGCCCGCAATGAGGGCCTGCGGCCATGTCAGGAACGTGCCGGCACACAGGATGGCTGCAAACAGGACAATGGTAAAGCGGTTCTTGAAGAACTGCATCTTGCCCTCGTCCTCCTTGTGCAGATAATAGCCCTGCTTGGTCAGGCGGTCATAGTAGATGGTACGCTTCTGGCGATCCGTATAAACATTGCGCCCTGATAAACGGATCACCTCATGCGGTGTCTTTTTCTTCTTGTTTTTGCTCATTATTTCTTTTCCAGCATCTGTGCGCCGCGGCAGTAGGTCTGCAATACCTGATAATCACGATCGAGTACCACAAGGTCGGCATCCAGTCCCACGCCGATGCTGCCCTTACGGTCATCGATCCGCAGGCAGGCAGCCGGATTCTTGGTACAGGAGTTGATCGCAACATGCACCGGAACCAGTGCCTTCTCGATCAGGATACGCAGTCCCTCATTCATGCGCAGGGTAGAGCCTGCAAGTCCCTTGCTGGAGGTCAGATGTGCGCTGCCATCCTCATAGATCTCGATCTCATTGCCGCCAAAGATAAACTTGGAGCCAGCCGGAGATCCCTTTGCCATGAGGGCATCCGTTACCATGATGCCGTGATCCGCGCCCTTCGCCTCAAAGAACTGATGCAGTGCTGCCGGTGTGGAATGATTGCCATCACAGATGATCTCACCATACATACTCTGAATACGGTATGCTGCACCGACCAGACCATTTGCGCGATGGTTGAACGGGGTCATGCCGTTGTATACATGGGTCATCGAGCGCGCACCGTTTGCATGTCCCATGATCGCCTGATTGTAGGTCGCGCCGGAATGGCCGATGCTGACGACCACGCCGTGATCGCGGCAATAATGGGTGAGCGAGAAGTTCTCGTCCACTTCGGTTGCCATCGTGATATACTTGATGAGTCCATCCGCAGCCTTCTGGTACTTCTTGAACTGTGCAACACTCGGCTTTACGATATGCTGCTCAGGCTGTGCACCCTTGTACACCATGTCGAGATAGGGGCCTTCAAAGTGGACACCCAGGATCTCTGCACCCTCATAGCCGTCACGCACGACCTTTGCCACGTTTTCCAGCGCAGCGGTCAGTACCTGCTCACTCTGCGTGATGGTGGTCGGCAGCAGCGCAGTCACGCCTTCCTGCACGATATTGCGTATCCAGTAGCGCAGGCCTTCTTCCTCTGCATCGTTGGTATCGAATCCGAATGCGCCATGGCAATGGATATCGATAAATCCGGGCAGGATGCGGTTTTCGCCGTAGTCCTGATCCACGTCCTTGGTCCCATACGGATATACGCCGGTGATGCGGCCGTCCTCCATCTCGATCTGTGCCTCAATAAACTGATCTGCGATCCACACATTGCGGCTCTGAATAATCATTTCTGTTTTCCTCCTTAAAAATATATTTTACCGTATGCGCTGCTTTTTGGGGGCGGCAGACATACGTTTCCATTCTTTGACATATTTCCTACCCCTCACAGGATAGACTTGCATTTTGGGGATAGATACACTACAATAAAGGTAACTGTACACGCTTTCAGTGTATCCACTTTCTCAAATACTCATGAAATATGCCAAAGGATCTTAGCAAGATGAACAAAACATCCAAAAATAATTTCCTTCCGTTTGGTTCGATCTATGATAAACCAATTTCTCCAGCCGAGCAGCAGCTTGTCTGCACAAGACAGCTTGCACGGCAAAAAACAGTCACCAAGCTGTTTTCATTCCCATGCGAGGTCTATATCGAGCTGGTTCATGGACTTGCGTCTATTTTGATCGGTGCTTCTCCGGCACTGGAGGAGCTTTCTATTTTTTCCGTACATAATCACCTGAAGATCAAGCCGAATATGTACTTCAATATCATTCCGGTATCCAACGAGGTCACTTATAACCTCATCGCACCCAAGGTCTGTATGGTACCGACCGAGCTTCCGGTGCCCTACACCTATCTGCCTCTGTCGGCGCCGTTTCAGGTATGTGAGGTCTTGGACTGTTATCAAACCGAGGTTTCACAGTTCCACTTCCGCACATCCTCCCATAATTATTATGAACTCTTATACGTGAGTGAGGGTCGGCTGAATATTTCCATCGAAAAGCATCATTTTACGCTTTCGGCACACGATCTGATCTTATGCGCCCCCAACGATCCGCTGCGGGCCCGCCATCTCACGATCGACTCGGACTGCTCTTATCTGACCGTAGTGTTCGATCTCAAAGGAAAACTCCCGTTCCATCTTGCCCACCATATTTTCCGCTGCTCGAGTGAGATCAAGGATATCTTATGGAAACTGAGCAAGCAATCCCCTTCTGATTCTTATTATACCCAAATGCTGATCCCCTGTCACCTGCAAGAGGTGCTGGTGCGCCTGCTGACACAGGCAGATGAAACCAGAAAGCGCCGCGTGATCTCAGGCAGCACCCAAAGCGAGGTACACAGCGAGCTTTTGCAGCAGATCCTCGCATACATGAACGCCCATGTCACCGAGCCCATCACGATCGAGGAGATCTGCCATGAGTTCTTCATTTCGCGTTCTTCTCTGCAAATGCTGTTCAAGATGTATCTGCACATCTCACCCAAGAGCTATCTGCTCAACAGCAAGCTGGAAAAGAGTAAAGAGCTGATCCGCGAAAATCAGCACACCATCAGTGAGATCGCCTATTTACTGGGATTCAGCTCCATCCATTATTTTTCAAGATTGTTCAAAAAATATTTTGATATGTCGCCCAGTGAATACGCAAAGCAGGCAGCAGGCAAACCGTCCGATCGTGCGGCGGGCGACAGCCGCATTTCCGGTCAGCCTCACGATGCCGACTGAATGCTGTAACGGGAGATCTGGACGACTACGCCCTTTCCCATTTCCACATCGATGACATCATCCTTGATCTTCACGATCTTGCCGTAAAAGCCGCCAGCAAACATGATGGAGGCACCGGGCTTGATATGCTTCTGCAATTCTGCCATTGCTTCACGGTTCTTCTTCATGTTCCGCGCAGAGAGGATCAGCGCGACCAACATGCAGACAATAAAGATCACAGCAACCGTGCTGCATGTCCATAGGATAACTTCCCAATTCATAAACTCAACTTACTCCTTCTGCTCTTTCTTGCTGCGCCATACAGCATTTCAGCCGTGCAGGCTTGTCCTGCACCAAAGCTCAAAATCAGGACATGGATCGCCCATTCGGGCAATCCATGTTCTTTTTTTTGTGATCACTTGCGCGTGTACGGATACAGGGTAACACCCTTTACAACGCGGTTTACCTCGCCGGTCGGGCACGGATTATCCGGTGTGATGCCCAGAGCCAGAGACTTGAGGACAGCCAGAGTCTGTGCAAACAGGATATAATCCAGACCGAGCAGTACATTCTCATGTGCTGCATCCAAATCGAATACAACGGTATGGTCAACCAGTGCGGAAACAGCCTCGTCTGCCTTGGACATGACTGCAACGATCTGATTTGCCTTGCGCTGACCGCTCATCTCCTTGATGAGATCGACCTCATACTGTCTGGTGTAAGCGTCATCGCTCAGGTATACGACCGTCAGCGTCTTGTCATCAACGATCGACTTCGGACCATGACGGAAGCCCAGAGGGGTATCGTACATGGTAACGACCTGACCTGCGGTCAGCTCGAGCATCTTGAGGGCAGATTCCTGTGCAGTACCCTTGAGGGTGTTGCTGCCAAGGTAAACGATACGGTCAAACGAGAAGCCGTCTACGATCTTCTGTGCGCCATCGAACTTGCCATCGAGGAACTTCTGACCAGCCGCGCCGATCTCCTTGACCTGTGCTGTAACCTGCTCCAGCTCATCGAGATGGAAGCACAGATAGGTTGCCAGATACATATTGGAGAAGCTGGAGGTCATTGCAAAGCTCTGATCGTGGGTCTCATCGGTCAGATTGATCGCATAGCAGTTATCCGTGGTGTCTGCACGCTTGGACAGTGCGCCGTCCTTGTTGCAGGTCACAAACAGATGATATACATTGTCACATACAGCCTCTGCAACATCGATCGCGCCGACGGACTCCGGAGAGTTGCCGGAACGGCCGAAGCTGACCAGCAGGGTCGGCTTTGTGCGGGACAGATATGCTTCCGGAGTTGCAACCAGATCGGTCGTACCGTAGGACTTGACCTTGTGATCGAACAGACGGGTCAGGTGTGGGAACAGTGCATTGCCCACAAACTCACTGGTGCCCGCACCGGTCAGGATCACATCGAAATCCTCACAGGTCAGGACCTGATCGATGAACTTCTTGATCTCGTCCTTGTGTGCGGCGATCTGTGCGCAGGTCTTTTCCCATGTTGCCGGCTGCTGATAGATCTCAGTCAGCGTAAAGACGGAGGAAGTCTCCTTCATCTTTTCTTCGCCAACGCCAAAAATTGTTTTCATTGTTTTCTGCTCCTTTCAGTCCAGCATCCCGATCCGCCGGAAGGCGGCTCGGGAATGCAGCTTTTACGATTGGATCAAAGCTTAAATGCCGTCCTCCGGCTCGATCTCCTCGATCTTCTGGAACTCGTAGCGTGCAACGCCCTCTGCGCCAACTTCCATTGCGGTCTGGGTCAGATCCTCCAGATCCTCAATGAACTTACGGGACATCACGATCTCGAGCAGCATCGGCAGGTTGGTTCCGGACAGTACGTTCACATTGCCGCGCGGGAAGCCGACTTCCACTGCGGTCTTGAACGGTGTGCCGCCCATGAGATCCGAGAATACCAGAATACCTTCGCAGTCCTTGAGGTCATCGAACGCCTTGGTCAGCTCGCGTGCCAGATCCTCCAGGCTGTAGGTCGGAAGGAAATCTATATAGCGATAAGCCTCCTGCTCACCGGCGATCAAATTCACCGAGCTTGTCAGTCCGGAAGCAAAGTTTGCATGTCCTGTTACTACCAATCCGATCATGTTTCATTCTCCTATCTATGATATATTATATATTTGCCTGTATCCGGAAGGAATTCAGGCAGGTGCAGTCTCCGTCTTGGGTGCCAGCCGTGCCAGCTTCTTTTGGATCACCGGAACATAAATGGCACTTGGATGGAAACAGACTTTCGCATTCTCATAATAGATCGCCGCATTCTCGTTGTCCTGCAGGGCTTCATACTGCTTGCCGATGACAAACAGGATCACCCCAAGCGGAAATCCATAATACTTCTTGGAATTGATCGTATCGATCATTTCCTCTATCAGATCGTTACGCCCATCGAGCATAACGCAGTAGGCCTGTTCATTGTATCGGGTGAATAAGGGATCCCCCAATGCACGGATGCCCTCCAGCATCCAGTCGGCATACGTTCTCTGCCCCTTGAGCAGGAAGGTATGATAATATTGCTCTAAAAAACTCTTTTTGTCATCCGCATTCGGATATTGTGCTGCCAGCATCTTTTTGAGATGCTGTTCGAACTTCTCCGTGTTCCCTCCCATATAATAGCCGCGAAGCTGGTAGAGATCACTGACATACGCCCCAAGGAGCTTGCGTACCATCGGCATCGTGCAAAGCTGCTCGACGGTCTCATAGTCCTGCTTTTGCAGGCTGGTATTCAGGTTTCGAAGCTGAAAGTTTTTTGCCATCTGGAAGCCGATATAGACCACAAAGGCAAGAAAGATAACAGATGCAGTTAATACACTCACAGAAACACCCAATTTCTCTGGTCAAAACACGGGGGGAAATGCACCATTTGTCATTCCCCCCTGTTTGACCGATCTGCTATGTGTTTACATAGCGGAACATTCGATTATACTGGCATGGTGACAGCAGCGCACCCGGATCTTCCGGAAGCACGTCCAGTCAGATCCTGTGCATTGCAGACCTGCCGGCTGTTATTCGGCAGCCGGTGCCGGATACTCATACCACTCAACCAGTGGGTTGTAGCCGCCAGGAATGCTGTTGCCATTTTCGTCCATTGCCTTAGAGTCGCCGCTCCAGATACCGAATGCACAGCCGAGAATACCTACGATGAGGATCAGCATGATGCACTTGACCGGTGTCCAGCCCTTCTTGATGAGCATATAGATGCCGAGGGTGATGAGCAGCGGGAGCAGCTTCGGCAGGATGCCGTCGAGCAGACCCTGAATATTGATCGCCGGATCACCAACAATGATACGCAGGGTGGTGTTGCCATAGTTTGCGATCAGACCGCCGACAACGAATACACCCAGAATGCTTGCAGCACGGGTAAATTCCTTTGCGTTGGAGGTCAGCATGGTAACAGCCTTTGTGCCCAGTCCGTAAGACCAGTGCATGAGCCACCAGCGGATCGCAAACTGACAGACGTTAAAGATGAGTAAGAACAGGATCGCACCGAGGATATTGCCCTGCATCGCGATATTCGCAGTCAGACCTGCGGTGATCGGAACGAGGGTCAGCCAGAACAGTGCGTCACCGATGCCGCCCAGAGGACCAGCAGCGGAAATACGTACAGAACGGATGGTCTGGGTATCGACCTTGTTCTGCTCCAGAGAGAGCACAATACCCATAACGAATGTTACGAGGAACGGGTGGGTATTGAGGAAGTCGAGGTTGTGTGCCATGGAAGCCTTGAGGTCTTCCTTGTTGGTATGGATCTTCTGCAGACCGGGCAGCATAGACCACAGCCAGCCGCACGCCTGCATTCTCTCGTAGTTGAAGGAAGCCTGAAGGAAGCAGGACATCCAAACCATCTTGTTCAGGGTCTTTTTGTCCAGCTGCGGAGCTGGGGTCAGATCCTGGTACTTTTCAGGAATATTATATGCCATCTTCGTCGCCTCCCATATTGCTCATGCTCATGCCAGCGTTTGCCTTGATCTTGGTATGGATGGTAAAGTCATAGATCGCAATGGCAATACCGACGAATGCACACAGGAGCAGGGTTGCGCCAGCGGTGCTTGCATTTGCGCTGCAAAGCAGAGCCATTGCAAAACCAGCGAGCAGGAAGCCCCACATCTCCTTGGACATCATGACCTTCATCAGGATCGCAAAACCAACGAATCGCATTGCGCCGCCGGCAGCGTCCAGACCAGCCATTACCCAAGACCAGCTGTAAGACAGATCCTTGAGGGTGTCGCCCAGCAGGGTGCCGCCGTACAGGCCGCCGACAGCCAGCAGGCCGAACAGGGTACCGAGGATCGCCATTTCGATGAAGTTGATATTGCGGATACCCTTGACGTCTGCATTTTCTGCACACTTGTCAGCCTTTGCCATCATACCGGACATGATGGTGAAGGTCAGGGTAACTGCATACTGACCAAATACTGCAAACGGGATCGCAAGACCCATTGCAGCGCCGACGCCGTCCGCGGTCGGCTGCATGTTGAGCGATACGGCAAATACGGTTGCCATGATACCGCCGAGGATCGCATTCGGGGGCTGTGCGCCGCCGATCGGCATACTGCCGATCTGGATCAGCTGATATGCGCCGCCGACAACCGTACCGAGTTCAAAGTTGCCAAGGATGGCACCGATGAGCGGACAGGTGACGATCGGCTGATACAGGGATTCCAGGAAGCTAAACTGGTCAATACCCATGATAAAGGCAACGACAAAAACCAGCAGAGCCTGGATAATTGTAATGTTTCCCATGGTTACTCCTTTCCAGATCATCCACAATCAGAAAATCTGTTGAATCGAAAAATTACTTGAATAATTTGTCAATGCTTTCAGCCGGTGTATCCGGAACACGCTTGATTTCCAGCTCTACACCGAGATCCTGCAGCTTCTTGAACGCTGCAACATCGTTGTCATCAACAGCCACAGAGGTTGCAACCTGGCGCTTCCCTTCTGCCATGTGCATGTTACCAATGTTGAGCTTCTTGATCGGCACGCCGCCCTCTACGAGCTTGAGCACGTCCTGCGGATTCTCGCAGATGATGGCAATGTGCTGGTTTGCAGAAGCCTTGTGGATGATGTTGATCGTCTTTTCGATCGTAAAGAAGCGGGTCTGGGCATAAGCCGGAGCCGCCATGTTCATGAGTCCCTGACGGAATTCATCGGTTGCGACAGAGTCGTTTGCAACCAGAAGCAGGTTTGCTCCTACTACGCCGCACCACTGGGTTGCGACCTGGCCGTGGATCAAACGGTTGTCAATTCTTGTAAGTACAATGTCTGGCATAATACTTTCCCCTTTCTACGCAGACGTTTGTGATACGCGATTTCTTTCTCCTCTCTCCTTTTGTAATTTATCAGTGTTCCATTTTGGGAAGTGTTCAGGAAACACTTGAACTACAGGTTTTATTTTACCAGAAGTCGCTATTAAATAATTTGCACTTTTTATCCGTTCGTTTGCATTTTTTATTTGTATAATTTCAACAAAAGTTGTGAATAAATTATGTATTTTCCTCTGTTTTCTTTTATTTTCTCCCTAAAAGTGCTTTATTTTCCCACTAAAACTCATGATTTGGGACGAACATTTTTACTCTCCGGACACATTCCTCTTGCCTTTTTCCCGATGCACAGGCGTTTTTTCTCTGGCGAACGATCATTTTGCACAAATATACAGCGTGCGTTCGCGGCGCACCTGCGCCCACTTCCCGTTTTTTGTAAAATCCGCAAGCCGGAAACCGCATAGTTTTCCCTGCTTCCTGCCATACTACAAGCATATTAGGAGGGGATCTTATGGCAAAACGACTGGGACGGCGCACCATTTCACTCGACCGTCCGGTATATCTTTCTTCCCATGCAGCCGTTGTCGGACAAAAGGAAGGCGAAGGCCCGTTGCAGGGCACGTTCGATATCGTTTCCGAGGACACACACTTCGGCGAAGATACATGGGAACTGGCGGAGGCAAGGATGCAGCGCATGGCGATCGATACCGCTGTCCGGAAATCCGGCTTGCAGCTCTCCGATCTGGATCTGCTGCTTGCCGGTGACCTGCTCAACCAATGCATCGGCTCGTCGCTCGCCTCTGTGACCAGCAATGTACCATTCGTGGGACTGTATGGCGCATGCTCTACGATGGCGGAGGGACTGGCAGTGGGTGCCTGTTTCGTAGACGGTGGTACAGCACAAACCTTGTGTGCTGCCGCTTCCTCTCACTACTGCGCCGCCGAACGGCAATACCGTTTCCCGCTCGCCTATGGCGGACAGCGCACCCCCACCGCACAGTGGACCGCAACGGCAGCCGGTGCGGTCGTGCTCTCCGCAAAGTCTGCTCAGATCCGCGTGACCCATGTGACCTTTGGACAGATGGTCGATCTCGATGTGACCGACGCGAATAATATGGGAGCTGCCATGGCACCGGCGGCATACGATACCCTGTCTCATCTATTCGAGGACACGCATACCAAACCGGCGGATTATGACCGCATCCTGACCGGCGATCTTGCCCGGATCGGAAGCGGTCTGCTGCGCGATCTGTTCCAGCGCGACGGCATCGACCTCGGTAAGCCCTATGAAGACTGCGGTGTGCTGCTTTACGACACCGAGCAGGATGTCCATGCAGGCGGTTCCGGCTGTGGCTGTTCGGCTGCCGTCCTGTGCGGCGATATCCTGCGGCGCATGGAACAGGGCAAGCTGCGGCGTGTGATCTTTGCCGGAACCGGTGCGCTCATGAGCCCGACCTCTGTACAGCAGGGGCAGGGCATCGCAGGCATCTGTCATGCAGTCGTGTTAGAAGGAGTGTGATCGGCATGCAATATCTCCAGGCATTCTTGGTGGGCGGCATCATCTGCGCCCTTTCTCAGATCCTGATCGACAAAACCAAATTGACACCGGCGCGTATCCTCGCCGGATATGTCGTACTGGGCGTCATCCTCACCGGTCTCGGCATCTATGAGCCCATCGTCAAATGGGGCGGCGCAGGTGCGACCGTTCCCCTGCTGGGCTTTGGCTATGCCCTCGCAAACGGTGCGGCTGCCGGTGTTGCCGAAAAGGGATTGCTCGGCGCGTTCACCGGCGGTGTCACCGGTGCAGCCGGCGGCATTGCTGCCGCGATCGTATTCGGCTGTCTGTTCGCTGCCATTTGCAGTCCGGCGGACAAATCCAAATAGAACAACAAATGCGCACGATGCAAAACCATCGTGCGCATTTATTGTTGCCCTGAAAACAAGAGGCTTCCATATTTCATCTTGCTGCGAGTACCAGATTGCGGTCGGTCACAAAATTCGGGATGCTGTACAGCACCAGTACCTGATTGATCCCCTGCTCCTCTGCATACTTTGCAACCGAATCATGATAATAACGCAGATCCATGAGGTGTACCGCCGCATAATGCTGCGCCAGAAACGGCGCGAGCGCATCCGAATAGGAATCACGCACCAGCAGCAGCTTTTCCTTACAGGGTGCATTCTGGTTCTCGATCACGCACAGGGGTTGATTCCCGCCCAAAAATGCGGCATATCGATCTTTCTTCTTCAAATATGTGCGGTCATACAGCGCAGATGGCTGCGGCTTGCCGCTCCGCCATGAGGTAACGGTCAACCCGTCCTCCGGCACCCAAAATTCGATGGTATCCGGCTTCAGCCAGTGTACACCGGACTGAGAATACAGCGTACCATAGAACGCTTCGCTCACAGTCTCCGGACGGAACGCTTGCTTGGGCAGGGGCTCCTGTCCAAGTGCATACATCACCGCCCCATATCCATAATATGCGCCCAGCGTTGTCCAATGGTGATCGGTGCGATAGAATACCGGCTCCTGCCTGTGTCGCTGCAAAGCCGGACGAAATTCGATCTGCGGGATCCCCAGAGCCTTTACCTGTTCCAGCAAACCATGCTGATCCCAGCTGGGTGCGCCAGCGGGCAGTTTCTCCTGCCAGATGTCCGCCGCGGATGGGATGAGCCCGATCCGTACCGGCACACGCTCGGACAGCTTTTTGACGCTTGCCAGATTGCGCTCGACCAATGCACGATCCGGCTGTGCAACAGCGGCGATCAGCCGATCCTGACACAGATACACTGCATGGAATACACGCTGCCCCAGCAGCTGCTCGGTACGCGCCTTTGCCCCTGTCCATGTATCACGCATGGGAAACTGGTCTGCAAAATAGGCTTCGATATCCTTTGCATAGCTGCCATCTGCCAGTGCTTTCCAGGAAAACGTTGGAAACTGTGCCAAGGTGCGGTTCTCTCCCTCGGAGATCTTGCGGTCGGGCAGGAGGAGATGCCACGCCAGCAAACCACCCAAAAACAGGCAGAATAAAACGGTCAGCACGCGGCTATATACTTTTGTCATGGCACACCTCTTTCAAAACCGGAAATACAGGAACGGATTGTAGCTGCTGTCTACCAGATATGCCGTACACAGGAACAGCCCAGCCGCCATCAAAGCAGGACTTACCACCTCAGCCACGCGCATGGGCAGGCGTTCCCACACGCGCTTCCCTACGGTCGTCGAGGCGATGACAAGCACGGCAAGCAGGATGGCATAGCTTCTGAGCAGATAGCCGTCCGCATCGCTCCAGACAGCACCATGCCCAAAGCACACCCCAAGATATGCCATGCACTTTGTCAGATCCTCGATCGCGAACAGTCCCCAGCCGACAAAGACGGCAAACAGGGTATAGCAGTGTCGAATCCCTGTGGGCAGGTGCTCCAGCACATCACGCAGTACGTATTTTTCCAGAATGATCCAAGCCGCAAAGTAGAAACCCCAAAGCACAAAATTCCAGCTTGCGCCATGCCAGAACCCCGTGCAGAACCACACGATCAGCAGATTCCGCAGGGTCTTTGCAGTCCCTCCGCGATTCCCACCCAACGGGATATACAGATACGCGCGAAACCATGAGGTGAGCGAGATATGCCACCGCCGCCAGAATTCGGAAACCGACGCAGACAGATACGGATAGTCAAAGTTCTCATGGAATCGAAACCCGAAGATCTGTCCCAAGCCGATCGCCATATCCGAATATCCGGAAAAGTCAAAATAGATCTGGAAGCCAAACGCCAGCAGCCCAAGCCAGCCGCCTGTGACCGTGAGCGTGCCTGCATCCTGCGCCATGAGGGACTGCTCCCACAGCTGACCAATGGAATTGGCAAGAAGGACCTTCTTTGCAAGTCCCACCGTGAACCGCCTTGCACCGCACGCAAAATCTTCCACGGTATGCTTGCGTGCGTTCAGCTCCCGTGCCACCGTTCGATAGGGAACGATCGGGCCTGCGATGAGCTGCGGAAACATGGTAACGAACGCACCAAAATCAATGAGACTGCGCTGCGCCGGCGCATCCTGCCGATAGACGTCGATCGTATAGCTCATGGTCTGGAACGTGAAAAACGAAATGCCAATGGGAAGCGGGATGTGCAGCTGCGGAATGGATACCCCCAAAAGCAGGGACAGATTCGCAGCAAGGAAATCCCAATACTTGAAGAATCCCAAGAGCAGTAAATTGAACACTATGGACTGCGCGACAAACCAGCGTGCCTTGCGGTCATCTGCGCGATATTTTTCGACCAGCATCCCATGTACATAATCGATGAGGATGGAAAGCACCATGATCCCAATATAAATCGGCTCTCCCCATGCATAGAACAGCATACTGACGATGAGCAGCATCAGGTTGCGTGCTTTTTGTGGTGTGACAAAATACAGCAGCAGCGTGATGGGCAAATATGCAAATAAGAAAGTCAGGCTGCTAAATACCACCCGGTTCCCCCCTCTCAGCCTTTTCCTCTTGAACAAGAGCCGCAGCACGCGGCTGCGGCTCTTTTGCTCCTATCCTTTATTTGCTTTCAAACAGCTGCTCGAATGCTTCCTTCATTGCATCCTGATCCGTAGAGGACGCGATCAGCGCGATGAAGTTTCCATTTTGGAGCACCTCGGCACGGCTCCATGCTTCCATGGATTCGGGATACCACGCGCCGCCTTCTGCCTGCTGCTTGACGTGCGCCTTTAAGATCTCCGCCACTGCGTCGGCGTCTTGCTCATCCTCGACTTCCACGAGGACGATCTCACAGACTGCCGCCGTGATCATCGGGGTGCGTGCGATAAACTGTTTCTTCGGGATATCCTTGAGTCCCGGATAGTAGGAATCGAGCATATCTTCCTCGATCTCCATCATATACCCATCATTCCATTCATACGTCCCAGCCAGATCGTTGTAGAACGCATTGAGATCCACTGTATTTTGCTGGCTCTTGCTGCCGCCGCAGGCAGTCATCACACCTGCCATGATCAGTGCGATACAGGTCAATATTCCTTTTTTCATTTTCTACGCCTCCTTGATATCCTTTCGAAAATCCTTTTTCTTTTTTAGACGTATCCGGCACAGAATAGTTCCTTGCTTTTTCCAGATATCCTGTATTTTCTAAAAAAGCGGTTGTCTTTGTCCCACCCGTCCAAAGCCCGATCGCGTCAAAAATCGCCGGATACTTTGCCTGTTTTTTATCAATATTCCGCAATTTTCAACTGATTTCGCAGGCTTTTCTATCTGTTGTGGTATTTCTGCATTGCGAAGCACAAGAATTTGCAGTATAATAAGACCATATCTTTATTATTCAATAATTGTTAGGAGTTGTTTTTTTATGGGTTGTTCGCACAACTGCGAATCCTGTTCTTCCAACTGCGGCGAGCCAAAGAGTTTGCAAGTAGCA
Source organism: Butyricicoccus sp. (assembly GCA_029257685.1). GTDB lineage: Bacteria > Bacillota > Clostridia > Oscillospirales > Butyricicoccaceae > Butyricicoccus. Next base: position 6,581 of record JARIAV010000061.1, on the reverse strand, counting down.
CCGAACAAGCTCTCTACCGTTCGTAAGGTCATCGGCGTTGTTTCCGGTAAGGGCGGCGTTGGCAAGTCTCTTGTGACTTCCATGCTCGCGGTTTCCATGGCACGCCGCGGCTATCACAGCGCGATCCTCGACGCAGATATCACAGGTCCTTCCATCCCCAAGACCTTTGGCCTTTCCGGTCAGCTTGAGGGCTGTGAAGATGGTATTTTTCCAAAGACTTCCGCTACAGGCATCGATATGGTGTCCGTCAACTTCCTGCTTCCCAATGCAGATGATCCGGTCATCTACCGCGGCCCCATCATCGCGGAGACCGTCAAGCAGTTCTGGGCAGATGTCATCTGGCAGGACGTAGACTTCATGTTCGTGGATATGCCTCCCGGCACCGGCGACGTACCGCTGACCGTGTTCCAGTCCCTGCCGGTCGATGGCATCATCGTGATGACCTCTCCGCAGGATCTGGTATCCATGATCGTGGGCAAGGCAGTCAAGATGGCACAGATGATGAATATCCCGCTGCTCGGCATCATTGAAAACTACAGCTATGTTGCATGTCCGGATTGCGGCAAGCACATCGAGATCTTCGGCAAGAGCCATGTAGAAGAAGTCGCTGCACAGTATGAGATCCCTGTTCTGGCAAAGCTGCCGATCGATCCCAAGCTGGCTGAGGCTGTCGATGCAGGTCAGATCGAAGATGCAAAGCTCCCGGAATCGCTGAAGGGTGCAACCTCCATGCTGGAATCCCTGCTGTAATACAGAAAGGAACGCTTCCATGAAAATTGCGATTGCTTATCAGGCAGGCTCCGTTGCGGCTTCGCTCGGTTCCTGTCAGGAATTTCTGATCGTGACCGCGGAAAACGGAGAACCGACCGGAAAAGAGCTGGTGACCTGCTCCGGCGAGGGGCATATCCGCCTGCTGAATTTCATTGGTCAGTATGCGATCGATGTCCTGATCTGCGGTGAGCTGGGGATCGCCTCGCGCAATGCACTGGAGATGCTGGGCGTACTGCTCGTCCCCGGTGTCACAGGCCCGGCGGAAGAAGCAGCAGCAAAATTTCTGGTCGGGGAAAAGCAGGGGGACGACTCCGTTCTTTCCCTGTGCCGTGAGGAAGACCCCAACGACCCGATGGCATGCATGCACGACTGTTCCAAGTGTGCCGGATGCGGCCCCATCGACGTCGATCTGAAAAAGCTGGATCTGCCGGACGTGAACTGAACAGACAAAAGACCGAATCCGTCGATTCGGTCTTTTATTTTATTATTCTTCCACATCGATCTTGGACTGGGGTACGCTCGCATCGACTGCCGGCTTCTGCTCCGTACTCGTCTTTGCCTTGCCGAATACACTTTCCGGATCGATCGGCTTTCCCCCTTTGTAAAGCTCCACATGCAAATGGCTTTCCTGTGCCGCTTCTGCATATCCGATCGCGCCAACGGTTCCGATCACATCTCCTGCACGCACCTTGTCCCCCGTCTTGACCTTGAGCTTTTCTCCAAGGCACTGATAAACGGCTTGCTTGCCATCCTTCAGATTGAGTACAACGATGCCGCCGTACAGAGGATCGACCGCGGCGCGCTCGACCGTTCCGTCAGATACGGCATAGACACGCGCCCCTGCATCTGCCGCATAATCCGTACCTGTATGCACGCGCCAATCTCCCATCGTCTCGTCCTTGACCAGCGCATCTCCGGAGAAAGGCTTCAAAACCGCGCCATCTACCGGCTTGATCCAGATGGGCGCAGGCGCTTCTGCGGCGGTCTGCTTCTTAGATGGCTCGGGCTTGGGCGGCTCCGGCTTTTTCTCCGGCTCCTTGACAGGCTCCGGCTGTACGGTCGGCTCGGCTGGCTCTGCCGGAAGATCCACATTGGGCACTGCTACCGGTGTCTGCACGGTATGGGTGGTCGATGGCAGATACAGGGTCTCGTCCATCGGTTCTTCTTTTTTCCCCGGCCCTACAAACAAAATATAGCTTGAAACCACGATAACGGTCAAACAGATCGCCAAAATAATATAGAATCCGCGATCTGATTTTCCTTGTCCGGTATATCCCGTTCCTTGTTTATGCATAGCTCTGAACACCTCCGAGGGTAGTATCGCCATGCATCTCTCCATTTATACCGTGATCTTCGTGATTTTTGTTCCGGGATAATAATGCGTCACGATCTCCTGCCATGTCTGCCCCTGCTCAGCTGCATACTTTGCCCCCCACTGGCTCAGTCCCACGCCATGCCCGTAGCCTGTCGTGGTAAAGGTCAGCTGATCTCCGTCCACCTTTACGGTAAAATTGGTAGAGTTCAGCCCCAAAAGGGTTCGCATCGCCGTGCCCTGCACGGGAACACCGCCAAATTTCATGGAAACGATGCCCCCTGCCTCGCTTCGCTTGGAAGCCTTGAACCACTCAGACGGTTTGCCCGAAAGATCTGCCGAGGGAATACTCTTTGCCGCACGCTTGCGGATCTCATCGGCTGACAAGGTCACCTGTGCGTGATATTTCGGGCAGCCATCTCCCCCCGGACTGTCCACACATTGCAGATATGGGATATCGCTGCCCCATACATCGGCGGCGCGCTCGCTTTTCTCTCCTGCCGCCGCACTGAATACCGCTACGATCGGTTTGTCCTCATAGGTCAGCACCATGCCTTCGGTCGCCTTGACTGCGCGGCGAATGGCTGCTGCGTCTGCCCTGGCAGTTTCTCCCCAGAGTGCCGCCGCCTGCGTCTCCAGATCCACATACGCCGCACAGTGCGCCGGATCATCGCAGACATCTGCATCCTTATGCTGTGCCGGTCTGCCTGCCTGCTGTTTGTACAGTGCATACGTCCGCGCCGCGACCGCCTGCGCCTTGATCGCTTCCTCTGGAAAATCCGGCGAGATCTCTCCGGATACGACACCGACGACATAGGCTTCCAGCGGCATCTCCCGTGCCTCCCCATCGACCTTTACCGTGATGTGTCCGCCCGATCGGATCGTTTCCGGCGTCTCCTCTGTTTCCTCACTCGAAATTTCTGCATGGACTTCACTTTTTTCCTGCGGAACAAAGTCTGCTTTTCCTGTATCCAGATATCCGCAAAATACCGGAAGTACATAGATGATCCCAGTAAGCAGCAGACCGATCCCTAATATTTTTCTCATTTTCCTACCTCCTTACAGGACGCTTTTTTCTTTTAGCACATTGACATATTTGCAAGATTGGCGTAATATTATTTCAAATATCTTTATTCCGTAAAAGGAGTTTTTGCCATGGTCAACCAGATGAAAAATATGGATCCGGAGATGATCTCGACCATCTGTGCACAGCTTCGCCCGATGCACGAGATCAAAAAAGAAGCCTTTTCCAAGTACAGCGTCAAGCGCGGTCTGCGAAATGCGGACGGGACAGGCGTACTCGCCGGCATCACGCGGCTCGGCAATGTCCATGGCTACCTGCTCAACGAGGGCGAACGCGAGCCGATCGAGGGACATCTGACCTATCGAGGTATCGATATCTATGATCTGCTGTATGCCTTTGAAGACGAAAATCGGTTCGGCTTCGAGGAAGTCGGATATCTGCTGCTCTCCGGCAGCCTGCCCAGCCAGAACCAGCTGACACGGTTCAGCCAGATGATCGGGGAAGCACGCGCCCTGCCCGACAATTTCACAGAAGATATGATCATGCGCGCCCCCAGCCGCGATATCATGAACAAGCTCGCAAGTGCCACGCTCGCGCTCTATTCCTATGATCCCAACCCAGATGATATCTCCACGGAAAATATCCTGCGGCAGGGGATCGGGCTTATGGCGAAATATCCGGTCATCATCTCCCATGCCTATCAGGCACGCCGCCGATACTTTGAAAATGAGTCTATGTATCTGCATGTACCCGATCCGAACCGTTCCACCGCGGAAAATATCCTGCGCCTGATCCGTCCGGACGAATCGTTCACCGATGAAGAAGCCAAGCTGCTCGACCGCTGTCTGATCCTGCACGCCGAGCACGGCGGCGGCAACAACTCTGCCTTTGCGACCCGTGTGACCTCCTCGTCCGGCACGGATACCTATTCCGCGATCGCCGCGGCTGTCGGTTCGCTGAAAGGCCCCCGACATGGCGGCGCGAACCTCAAGGTCGTAGAGATGTTCGAGGATATCAAGGCAAATGTATCCAACTGGAGCGATCCAGAGGAGGTCTATCAATACCTGCTTCGTATCTTGCGGAAAGAAGCCGGGGATGGCTCCGGTCTGATCTACGGTATGGGGCATGCCATTTATACCTTGAGTGATCCGCGTGCAGTCGCTCTTAAAGCGGCTGCCCGCCCGCTCGCAGAGAAAAAAGGATACAGCGACGAATTCAACCTCATCGAGATGGTGGAAAAGCTGACACCTGCTGCCTTTGCAGCGGTGCGCGGCGCAGACACAAAGGTGATGTGTGCCAATGTGGATCTGTATTCCGGTCTGGTCTATCGAATGCTGGGCATCCCGCAGGAAATGTTCACACCACTCTTTGCCACCGCACGCATCGTGGGCTGGATCGCACACCGCATGGAGGAGGTCGCCTGCGGCGGCCGTATCATCCGCCCTGCATACAAAGCCCTCTCGAAGCATGTGTCCTATGTCCCCATTGCGGATCGTGCATGATCTTATTGTACGCGTACAGCCGAAAAAAAATGCGCACATCCTGTCTGGGCAGAATATCTGCTCCCTCCAAATATTTTATAAAAGAGCCCATAAAACCCCTGAAATCTGCTTGATTTCAGGGGTTTTTTCACTATTTTCAGGTGTTTTCACACATTCTGCCGGATGCACATACCATGCTACAGGCAGATTTCCGCATTGACAAATGCCCAAAGTTAGTCTAGGATAACATTTGAGGCAGGGTGGAATCTGCGCTGTCTTACCACACACATCCCCACATACAGAAAGGAGTCTTTGTACTTATGGAAACTTTACTCGGTCTGATGATCCCCTTTATCGGTACGACGCTCGGTGCCGCCTGCGTCTACTTCCTGCGCGGTATGCTGCCTGCACGGCTGCAAAAGGGGCTGCTCGGCTTCGCATCCGGTGTTATGATCGCAGCGTCCATCTGGTCGCTTATCATCCCATCCATTGAGCAGTCCGCCCATCTGGGAAAGCTCTGCTTTGTTCCAGCCGTTGTCGGGTTCCTCGTAGGGATCGGCTTCCTCATGCTGATCGACCGCATGGTCCCGCAGGTCTACGCGGAGACAGAGGAACCAACCGATGCACTCTCCGCATTCCACAAGACCACCATGCTTCTGCTCGCCGTCACCATTCATAACATTCCGGAAGGCATGGCGGTTGGCGTGGTATTCGCCGGTGTGCTTGCCCAGAACACCCCTCTGACCATGGCTGGCGCATTCGCACTCTCCATCGGTATCGCGATCCAGAACTTTCCAGAGGGTGCGATCATTTCTCTGCCCCTCCGCAGCGAACGCAATATGAGCCGCACCAAGGCATTCATCTACGGCACACTGTCCGGCATCGTCGAGCCCATCGCCGGCTTTCTCACCATTGTGCTGTCCGCTTGGATGACTCCCCTGCTTCCCTACTTCCTGTCCTTTGCCGCTGGCGCAATGATGTATGTTGTAGCAGAGGAACTGATCCCAGAAGCCGCCTCCAACTCCAGAAGCAATATCGGTACCATCGGACTTTCCATCGGCTTTGTCCTGATGATGGTGCTCGACGTCACCCTCGGATGATGGAAACGCTGTCCAGATGCAACAAACGCCCTATGCCAGATCTTGGTGCATAGGGCGTCTGTATTTATTTTGAACCATATTTCCTGCCCATGATGTAGATAGGCAACAGGAGCATCCCCAGAAACAGCAGCAGCAACGCATACGGCTGCACCGCAGCCCACCACGCGATCTGCGTATATCCCATCAGCAAACAAAGTACCGGCAGGAATGCCATTGCCGTGCAGATCCAAGTGCGGCACGCCCTGACAATATGAGGCCAGTTTGTATTGTTGAAGGCGACCCCCACCAGATTCATGCGAAACATACCATCCGTATACACATTGATCCGGTTTTCATCATAATATTTGGGCAGCCGCCCTTGCACGAAAAAGCAAAAATATGCCCCAAAGATTGCACTCATTACAAAAAGCAAACCGATCTGCTCGATCATCTGTCCGCTCGTATAAGCCAGCAGCAGCGCACCGCCGCCGACCAGCAAAGCAAAAAGGTATACCAGCATCCATTTTTTGTCCTTTTCCTGATAGGCACGCAGCGGCTTTTCATCAGAAAACGCGATCGCAGTCTTGACCAGCGTTTCCACCTGCTCCGGCTCGACTGCATGGGGCTGCTCCATCCGCGCGCACATGAGAAGCTCTGTGACTGTCACACCAAGCAGCTCCGCAAGCGGAACCAGCAGGGTCGTATCCGGTATACTCACGCTGGTTTCCCACTTGCTGATCGCCTTATCAGACAGGAACAAGCGGTCTGCAAGCTCCTTTTGTGTGTATCCTTTTTCCTTCCTGAGCTGCGCGACGAACGCCCCGAATTTTCGCTTGTCGATCTCAAACATTGTCCTCACCTCACTCTGAGCATTGCATAAAAATGCTTTTTTGTCAATCGAATCAAATTCGAGT
>JARIAV010000307.1 GCA_029257685.1 Butyricicoccus sp. | reverse complement strand
CATACCAGCCGCCCTCCAGAAAGCGCGTGCGCGCCTGACACATTTCGGCACTGTCTCCGGGATCATGGCTGCCGCGGCGTGTCTGACGGAGCAGATGGATATAGCCGCCGCGTGCGGCACGGTCATAACTGTGGCCGTTTTCGCAGCGTGCAGTGTGGTCGGTAAAGGTCAGCGGTTTGCCACAGACGGAGCAGCATAATAAAGAATTCATAGGGAGTTCCTTTCCAGTAAGAGATCGAGCAATTGCGTCCCGTCGAACAGGGGGAGACATTCGGTTTCCTCGAACACACCGCCTGCCTGTGCGGTACGGCTGTCGTAGAGCATCCACGGTACGGGATCGGCGGTGTGACAGCGCAGTGAGACCGGTGTGGGATGGTCGGGCAGGATCAGAAGCCGATGATCCGGATACCGCGCGGCAAGCCCTTCCGTGAGGGGGGCAAGCAGGCGCTGGTCAAAGTATTCGATCGCAGTCACCTTGTCGCGGAAACTGCCGGAATGACCGGCTTCATCTGGGGCTTCGGCATGGACGAGCACAAAATCATTTTGCGCCAAGGCATCCAGCGCGGCGTAGGCTTTGCCCTCCCAGTTGGTATATAAGGTGCCGTCCGCATGGGGGACGGGAATGACGGACAGACCCATTGCTTTTGCAATGCCGTGCACGAGCGGGACCCCGCCCACCGCACAGCCCTGCATACCGGTACGCGCAGGAAAAGAGGGAAGCTCCGGCAAGCTGCCGCCGCCCCAAAACCAGATGGCATTGACGGGCAGTTTTCCGTCTGCGCATCGCTTGGCATTGAGCGGGTGTGCAGAGAGGAGCTTGTGCGCACCATAGAACAGGCGGCGCAGATCGGGATCCGTGGGCAGATGGGCTTCGGCATGTTGTCCCAGCAGGGTATCCGGTGCAGGCGCATCGATACTGGCGGCTCCTTTTCGCAGCAGGAACGAACGGTAGGTCGTACCACTGAGAAAGAGATGGGCAGCATCCCCGAGTGCATCAGACAGGCTCTGCGTGAGCGCGTCCGCCTCGCTTTGGCTCACGCCGCCGCCGTCGTGTGCCACGATACAGCCATCATGCACAGAGATCAAGTTACAGCGGAAAGCAGTATGGCCGGTGAGCGGTGCGCCCAGCCCGAACGCCTCCAAAGCGGCGCGGCTGCTGCCACAGGCTTCCCGCGGCGCACCCAGAAGCGTCAGCAGGGCGGGGAGTGTTCCGGCTGCACAGCCGGAGGGGATCAGGCAGGTGCGCCCCAGCCGCGCGCGTGTGGAAAGGGCATCCAGACAGGGGGTATGGGCATAGTGCAGGGGGGTCCCCAGTGGGGAGGCAGGCAGATCGGCTGCGCCGTCCGCGATCGCAATGAGATATTTCATATCGTTATCCTTATTTATGAAAGTCAGTAGATTTATTATAGCACAATCCGGTGCAGGATTCAGGATAAATCTCATGATGTGGAAATAGATTGGAAATACATCGCGCGGAAGTTGGATTCTGTACTTGACATTCCCGCATCGAGAGACTATGATAGGACTACTAAGGCCGAATAAAGAATGGGTTTTCTGACGAAAAAGTGAGAAATCTTGGAGTGCCGGTAGGGAGATTCATAGATCATGAACAAGAAAAGACAATTTCGTTTGTCGTCACTGACATCCACGCAGATCATCCTGTTTGGATATGCCGCGATCATTTTGGGCGGTGCGCTGCTGCTCATGCTGCCCATTTCCTCACAGCAGAGGCAATGGACTGCATTTTCCGACGCGCTGTTTACGGCGACTTCTGCAACCTGCGTGACCGGACTGATCGTAGTTTCTACGGCGACGTATTGGTCCCTCTTTGGTCAGCTCATCATCCTTGCGCTGATCCAGATCGGCGGCATGGGGTTCCTGACCATGGCCGTCATGGTCTTTGTCGTCACCAGACGGAAGATCGGTCTGCGTCAGCGGTTTACCATGCAGGAGTCCATCGGCGCCCCTGCGCTGGGTGGGATCGTGCGCCTGACGCGCTTCATCTTCCGCGGCGTCCTCATCCTGGAGGGGCTGGGCGCTCTCGCGTTGTCCGTGCGCTTCATCCC